>JBDTLA010000158.1:0-4356 GCA_039935035.1 Rudaea sp.
CTGCTGCAATGGACACGATGCATCGAGCTGCGCGCGCACGATGGTGCTGATGTCCTCCAGTGCGGCGTGCGTACGTTGGCCGATGACTGGGGTCGTTTGCGTCGGTTGGTAAACCATCAACACGCCGAAATATCCGTAGCCAAAATCCACCCACGGCGTGAAACCAAACTTGCCGATGCTGGAAATCGTCGGCGCATCGGCGGAAACCGAAATATCCGATTCGATCCACGTACCGATACCGTAATCCGTGCTTCCATTCGCCGTCGGTGGCGCGTATGCCAGCGTCGCACCGTTGGTCTGATCGTGATTCATTGTCGCAATCGCATTGCTACTGAGGATGCGATAGCCGTTGCCCACACCACCACCGGCCAGCATCGCCAGAACCCGCGCGTAGTCGGGCAGGCTGGATTGCGCGCTTCCAGAAATACGGTAGTTCTGCGTCGGTTTCAGTCCCTGCCAGTCGATGCTGGTGATTCCCAACGGCGTGCCCACATGGGCAATCCAGCCGGCCTGCCAGTCTTGCCCACTTTGAACTTGTGCGACCTGTCCGCCAACCTGCATCGAGATGCCGCCGTAGGCGAAGTAGCTGCCCGGCGGCGGATAGGGTTGGTCGACGTGTGCCGCGATGTAGGCAACGTCGTCCGCCAAGGTCGTGTCCGCAGCCAGCACCAGACTGTCCTCGTCATCGCCGTAACCGGCGGTGTGCGAAAACATCTCGCGCATCGTCATCGTGCCTTTCGTGCCGGTGAATTCGGGCAGGTAAGTCGATACCGGCGTATTCAGATCGATGCGCCCTTGATCGACCAGTTGCATGATGCGCACGCCGGACAACAATTTTGTTGCCGACGCAACCGGGATGATCGTCGCATCGTCGTAGCTGCCGAAATACTGCTTGTAGAGCACGCCGCGCGCGGTACCAATGACGATCCCGGCATCGGTCAGGCTTGCGCTGGTCAACAGTTGCTGTGTGCGTGTTCCGACCGCAGAAAAATCGCACGTACCAGCGTGGGCAAATGTCGTCAGCGTGGCGAGGGCGATCCAGACCAGGCGCAATCGCAACATCGAAGTTTCTCCATTGGACTCACTGATCTACAACGGCCAACGTGCGCATTCGTTGACTCGCCGCCCTCGCACCCCAGAACCGCAACGCCACGACTGACAGGCAATCGTAAACCTGCGATGATCGCCGCCGCCGCCATGAGCGGCACTTCTATCCGGGGATTCACATGTCGGAAAACCACGCGATCCATCGCGACGTCGGTCCGTTCGCCTTGATGCTGACTGGATTGGGTTCGATCATCGGCTCAGGTTGGTTGTTTGGTGCGTGGAGAGCGGCAGGTCTCGCGGGACCCGGCGCAATATGGGCATGGGTGATCGGTGCGATTGTGATTACCGCCATCGCGCTGACCTATGCGGAACTCGGCGCGATGTTCCCTGAATCCGGCGGCATGGTGCGCTACGGACACTACTCGCACGGCTCGCTGGTCGGCTTCATCGCCGCGTGGTCGAACTGGATTGCGGTCGTGTCGGTGATTTCGGTCGAAGCCGAAGCATCGGTTCAATACACGGCGTCGTGGCCATGGCAATGGGCGCAAAACCTGTATCACGTCGACGCCGGACAGGGCGAACTGAGCATCACCGGATTGGCCATTGCAGCGGTACTGATCGTCATCTATTTCCTGATGAATTTCTGGAGCGTGAAACTGTTTGCGCGCTCCAATACCGCCATCACCGTATTCAAACTGATCGTACCGGCCGCGACCGGCGTTGCCTTGATCGCCGCAGGTTTCCACACGCAGAACTTCTCGGTCGGCGTGGATGGAAAATCGCATGTGACCGACTTTGCTGCGATCCTCACGGCAGTCGCGACGGCCGGCATCGTGTTCAGCTACAACGGATTCCAAAGCCCGGTCAATCTCGCCGGCGAAGCGCGCAATCCCGGCCGCAGCATTCCGTTCGCCATACTCGGATCGATCGCGCTGGCGACGGTCGTTTATCTGATTCTTCAGGTTGCCTACATCGGCGCAGTGCCTCCGGATTTGTTGGCCAAAGCCGGCTGGCATGGCATCGATTTCCGCTCGCCATTTGCTGAGTTGGCGATCATCGTCAACCTTCAGTGGTTGGCGATGTTGTTGTATCTGGATGCCTTCATCAGTCCGAGCGGAACCGGTATGACGTACACCGCGACGACGGCGCGCATGCTCTACGGAATGGAACGCAACGGCACGCTGCCGAAAATACTCGGGACCGTGCATCCGCGCTGGGGCGTGCCGCGACCGGCGATGTGGTTGAACCTGTTGGTGTCGTTTCTGTTCCTGTTTTTCTTCCGTGGCTGGGGCACGTTGGCAGCCGTGATTTCAGTTGCGACGATCATTTCCTACCTGGCCGGCCCGGTCAGCGTGATGACGTTGCGACGCACGGCACCACACCTGCATCGTCCGTTTCGGCTGATCGCGTTGCCCATCATCGCCGGCATCGCGTTCATCATGTCGACTGAATTGCTTTACTGGGCCAAGTGGCCTTTGACCGGACACATTCTGCTGCTGATGATCGTCGCGCTGCCTGTGTATCTGTATTACCAGGCGAAGAACGGCTGGCACGATTTCGGGAGGCAACTGAAGGGCGCATGGTGGTTGATCGCCTACCTGCCCACGATCGCGTTGGTGTCGTGGGGTGGTAGCACCAAGTTTGGTGGATGCGGATACCTGCCTTATGGCTGGGACTTGGCCGTCGTCGCCGCGATTGGATTGGTTTTCTATCTCTGGGGAGTTCGCGCCGGCTGGTGCACGCCGTCGATCGAAGCCGCGCGCATGGAAGCGAAACTCGACCCCGATGCGCCGCTGGTGCCGCCCGACGAGGAAACCGCCGAGCGCATGACCGGGCATTGATAATTCGTCCATTGCAAGCCCTGCGCTATGGTGCCTCTGTCAAGAACCGTCGCACGGCGGCGGCATCGAATGGCCAATTCAGTTCGCGAGCCGAACCTTCAGCGCGCAAGACCGGGACACGTTCGCCGTAACGCGCTTCCAGATTTACGTCGTCGTCGATGAAAACGCTTTCGAAGTCCGGCACCCGTGCGGCGGCGAGCACTTCGAGGGCGAGATCACACAGATGACAATCGTCGCGTTGGTAGAGGATCAGGGGCATTGTTGGTGAATGGCGAATGGTGAGCGGGAGAATCATTAAAGCTTCGTCATCCCCGCATGCTCTTAGCGGGAATCCAGTGACTTGGCTTTTCGCTGGTGTGCGCAGAGCAACGCAAACGCACTGGATTCCCGCCTACGCGGGAATGACGAAATTCTTGACGTCGCGACAGGTTGCTTCGAGAGTCCCGAGTCCCGAGCCAAACGTACTCAGCGTAGAATAACCCGAACCTCCTCCCTGGCCTCAAACCCCCATGGCTGTCAGCGTTTTCGATCTGTTCAAAATCGGCATCGGGCCGTCCTCATCGCATACCGTCGGGCCAATGCGCGCGGCGGCGCGTTTCGTCACGCGCTGGCTGGAGGAACGCGGCATTTTGCACAATGTCGCACGCATCCAGGCCGAATTGTTCGGCTCGCTCGCGCATACGGGTCGTGGCCATGGCACGGACAAAGCCGTGTTGTGTGGCCTGGAGGGCGAATGGCCGGATACGATCGATCCGGAAGCGATCCCGGCGCGACTGGAACGCATTCGTGGCGCAAAGAAGGTTCGCCTGCTCGGCAAGCATGAAATTGCATTCGACGAAAAATCCGACCTGGTTTTCAACAAGCGCCAGAAACTACCGTTCCACTCCAACGGCATGCGCTTCACCGCGTACGACGCGAGCGGCGAAGTGCTAGCCACGCGCGACTATTATTCCGTCGGCGGCGGTTTCGTGGTCAACCACGACGAGGCTGCCGAAGACCGCATCGTGGCTGACACCACGCCGTTGCCACATCCATTCCACAGCGGCGACGAGTTGCTCAAGTTGTGCGAGGAATCCGGCAAATCCATCGCCCAGGTGATGCTCGAAAACGAAATGGCGTGGCGCAGTGAAGCGGAAATCCGTGCTGGCTTGCTCAACATCTGGCACGCGATGCAGGCTTGCGTCGCACGTGGCATGCGCCAAGCCGGAACGCTGCCCGGCGGTTTGCACGTCAAGCGCCGCGCACCGGCGATGTACGACGATTTGCGCGATCGCCCGGAAGCGGCGCTGAAAGATCCGTTGACCATCCTCGACTGGGTGAACCTTTACGCGCTCGCGGTGAATGAGGAAAACGCCGCCGGCGGACGCGTCGTGACCGCACCGACCAATGGCGCAGCCGGCATCATCCCGGCAGTACTGCATTACTACGATCGCTTTCAGCCGAAGGCAAACGAAGACGGCATCATTGA
>JBDTLA010000159.1:0-25684 GCA_039935035.1 Rudaea sp.
ATACATCGCCGCTGCCAGCAATCAAACCATCGACGCGCTCAGCAGGCAGGAATCGCTGCGCCAGCGCGCGCAACCCTGCCAGCTCGACGCTACCGCTGACCGCCGCAGGTTCGGCGCGACCCCAGCGTGAACGCGCGACCAGCAACATCACCGCGACATTCACCGCCAGATTCAGCATCACCGCGCGCCCGAGCCGACTCCACTCGTGCAGGCCAAACAAATAGTCCGGCGCCAACCCTTGCCATCCTAGCGGCCCATTCGTCACCCACGTCGGTTGGGCTACAAACAATGCAGGCATCAACACGTAGAGCCATACCAGCGTGCCGGCAAGCAGACCCGCACCCACGGCGCGCGCGCGCAGCTGCGGCCGGTACAGCGCCGCCCAGGTGGCCGGGCCGAGTCCGGCCAATGCAGAAAACGAAATCGCGCCGATGTCGGCAAGCGCATCGTTGCTCGCCAAAGCACGGCTGTACAGCCATGCCAGCAACACGATGCACATAATCGCAACGCGACGCTGCAGCAGCACCGCGCCACGCAAGTCGCCGCGTTCATCGCGCCCCCAGCCGGCGCGCACCATCAACGGTGCGGCAAAATGATTGGCGACCATCAGGCTCAATGCCAGTGTCGCGACCACCACCATGCTGGTCGCAGCACTCAAGCCGCCGAGGAACGCGAGCAGCGCCAGGCCTTCGTGGTGCTGCGCCAAAGGCAGTGCCAGCACGTACAAATCCGACGAGACGCCAGCGGGTCGGAGCACGGCATCGCCAAGGCGCGCCAGCGGCAGGATCGGCGCGGCAATCAGCAGCAGGTATAACGGGAACAACCAACGCGCGGTGCGTACGTGATTGACATCGCGGCATTCGACCACACCGGCATGGAACTGGTGCGGCATCGCGAACATGGCCAACGCACCCAACAGGATCAGCGCGGGGAAGCCGCTGGTGTCGGGTGCAGCCGGCAACTGCGCGGGTAGACTCAGCGCGTGGGTCGGCATCAGCAGCAACGCGCCGAGCGCCAGCATCGCCACCAGTTTGAACAGCGATTCGAAGGCAACTGCCAGCACCAGCCCACGATTGTGTTCGACCGTCGACGCGCGGCGCGTACCGAACAACATCGCGAACAGCGCCATCAGCAAAGCCACGTACAACGCACTGTCCTGCCAGGCCGGCGAGCCCAGCGTCTGGCCATGGCGCACAACGCCATAACTCATCGCCACGGCTTTCAATTGCAGTGCGATGTATGGAATGATCGCCAACAGCATCACCGCCGTGGCCAATGCCGCCAAACCGGAATGCCGGCCCAGGCGTGCGGCGATCAGGTCGGCCAAAGACCCTGCGTTGTATTCGCGCGCAAGCCGCACCAGACGCATCATCACCCCGGCGCCGAGGATGTACAGCGCGATGGCACCAACGAATGTAGGTGGCAGCCACCAGCCGGAACGACTGGCCTGGGTCACGGTGCCGTAAAACGTCCACGACGTGCAGTGAATCGCCAGCGACAGCGCGTACACGATGGCCCAGCGCTTTTCCAGAACGCGTGGACGCCGCTCGCCATAGACTGCCACGCCGAACAACACGCCAAGCCACACGAGCCCGGCGACGATAACGACCGTCGTGCTCAACATCTGTGGATTTCTTCGTTCGTAAACAACCCGGTCACCAGCGTGTCTCCGCAATGTTGCACATCATTGCAATGCACGCTGCGAGCATAACCGAAACCATTCCGCGTCGAGCCACCACAATGCTTTCCGTTCGCGCTGAGCGTAGCTTGGTCAAGCAAGCGAAGTCGAAGCGCTCCCCTTCGACTTCGTGCTTTCGGCACTACGCTCAGGGCGAACGGGAATGGGTCGACAATTCGTGCCGGTTCAACACCGTGAATACGCCGGTGGATTAGGCGACGCGTATCAGCGTTGCGGCACACCCAGCGCCGTCAACGCATGTCGCAGCCATTGCTGCTGGACGCCTTTGCGGGTGTCATAGCCGGCTCCGGAATAACCCCACCAGTCCCAGCAGGCTTGCGGATTGAGCGGGGCGAAGCTCGCGCGGGTTTGCGGATACAGCACGGCAACATCGTAAGCATCGGCCCAGCGGTTGAATCCAGCGCCGCGCACGAAGGCGTCGCCGATGGCATCGGCATTCTGCTTGCAACCATGGAACACCACGAGCACGCCGCAGGATTTTCCGGTTAGGCAGGTTTTGGGTACGTAGGCATAACCATCGGCGCCAAGGAACGCATCCTTGCCATTGGTAAGAAACGCCTTCTGTTCGAATTTCCGCAACTCGCCCGTAGCTGCCGTGGCGGCACGCGGCGGATCGCCATAAAGTTCTGCGAAAATTTTCGCTGCGGCGTCGAAACCACATTGGCCCAGATAAGGCGCTTCAGACTTGCCGCAGTCATCGCCCTTCGCAGCGACTGGCAAGTTGTGCGCGAAAGCGCGATCGCCATCCCAATCGACTTTCAACGACTGTAGCGCGGGATCGCCAGCACGCAGTTTTTCATAGAACGCAGCCGCGTCTTTGGCGACCACCTCGGCGACCAGCGCATCTTCACTGCCATGCAATACGTAGACATGCGATTTGGACAGTGCCGAGAGCAGCCCGAGCTCGCCGTCACGTGAACGCTCGCGGGCTTTCGTTACGAGCGCATCGACGTCCGGCGCGGGTGTGCCTTTCATGCAGCTACCAAGCGCCGTCTTCAGGTCGCCGTTCGCGCAACCGTATGGCCCGCCAGATACGAGCGCTGCACCGCTGAATGTTTCCGGCCACGCCATATGCGACTGCGTCGCCATGTACGCACCCGACGACAGCCCCGCCACCGTTACTCGCGTCGGATCGACCTTGAGTTTTGGCAATCCCGATGATGCATCGTGCGCACACGCCACCAATGAAAACGTCAGCAGGGCGGTGAGGGTCAAGTGATGGGCGGAGCGTGTTGTAGGCATGGTGGCGTTCCGATTTGAGGGATGAGGGCTGAGAGCTGAAATCGAGCGTCGTAAGATGCGATACGCTAATAATGCTGGTCATTCCCGCTTTCGTGGGAATGACCGATACTTTGATCGTAGTTCCGATTTCCGATTCCCACCCTCCGTCATCCGCAACTCGGGACCCGGGCCCTGATTCCCGAATCCCGAATCCTCAAAAATTGTAGCGCGCGCTGACGTAGTAATTGCGCGGCCAGCCAAAGTACGCGGTCTGGATGTTGGCCACGCTGGAAAATTCCTGAGCGTCGGTCTTGTACACCTTGTCTGTCAGGTTGCGCACGCCGGTACGGAATTGCCAATGGCCATCGGCAGAGTCATATAGACCAAACAAACCCACCAACGCATACGCGGGTTGCATCAGGCCGACACGATTGTCGACGCTGAGCCAGGTGTCATCGCGATAGGAAATGTCGCCACCTACGGTAATCGCGCTTCCGCCGCTCAGGTTGAATGTTTGCGTCGCGGCAATGCGTGCAGTCCATTTCGGCGAGAACGGCACATGCGCATGCAGCCCTACGAGCGTTGGATCAACTGCCGTGCGTGGATCGTTGAACTCGTCGTATTTAGCGTCCATGTATCCGACCTGTCCCGAAAGACGCGTGCCCTCGCCTAGCAGCAATCCACCCTCGAATTCGATGCCATTGATGCTCAACTTGGCGGCGTTCAACACCGGGAAGCTGAAGCTGGGAATCGGATTGTTGGGATTGGTGATTTCCGATACGCGTGCCTGAAAATCCTTGTAGCTACTGTGGAACACATCGGCATTGAATTGCGCACGTCCATCAGAGCTGCGCATTTTTACGCCGGCTTCGTAAGTCCACACGAATTCCGGATCGAACGTGCTGACTTCGGCGGCACTGTTGGCGCGTCCATTGAAGCCACCGGATTTGAATCCACGGTTGGCCGATACGTAACCCATAACCTGCGAATCAAACTGCTTTTGCAAGCTGATCGATGGCGTCATCGCGCTCCACGATTTGCTGTCGTCAAATGCGAACGTGGCATTAGCCGCACCAAGCGGCGCACCGAAGAACGTCGATGTGGTGCGGTAGTAGTCCTTGGTTTCATGTGTGTAGCGCAAGCCCGTTGCAAGGCTCCAGCTAGGCACGAATTCCCAGGCAATGTGCGCGAAGCCCGCGTAACTCTTATTCTCCAGGTCATCGTCGATGGTGCGCAGGAAGGTCAGTGGTGCACCGGCGAATTTCAGGAAATCGTTGGCATAGGCTTCCTGGTGCGACGGCACTTTCTCGTCGAGGTAGTACAACCCGTAGACGGCGTGAACGTTCGAGCCGTTGTCGTACTGGAACTGGAACTCCTGGCTGGTCTGGTGCTGCTTGAGCGCCACGAGTACATCGCCAAGCTGGAATTGCGAGGCATCGATATCAATGTATGCGGAAGTATCAAGTTTCCGATACGAGGTGATGCTCTTGAAGTCCCATTGGTTGTTGAGCTTCCAGTCCATGTGTAGCGCCATGCCCTTGTGCGTAAGCGTCTGGCCCTTGTCCGGAGAGAATGAGGTCTGCGATTTGAAATCGTATTCGCCGGTGGGCGGCAACAGCAACAGACCAGGCTTACCCGTCGCCAGGTCGACGCTGACCAGAGGCGCGGTAGGTTCTCCCAAGGTCAACGCCGTATCCTGGTGCGTGTAATCCGCGCTGAGCGTGGCATGGAAACTTTCGGATGGATGAAAGTCGACCTTGCCGCGAATGGCATCGGAATTCTCGTCGTTGTAGTGTTTTTGCGTTACCGGATCGGTGACATAGCCGTCGTTGCCGTTGTGCGCGGCCGCCACGCTCGCCGAAATGGTATTGCTCAATGGGCCGCTGGCATAAAAGCTCGCGCCGAGGCGGCCATAGTTTCCCGCCGTGAGTTCGACCGATCCTTCCGGCGTGTCGCTGGGCGTCTTGGTGATGATCTTGACCGCGCCGCCGGTGGAATTCTTTCCGTACAGTGTTCCCTGCGGACCACGCAGGACTTCGACGCGTTCAACATCGAACAGATTGAACAACTCGCCCTGGATGCGCGAATAGTAAACGTCGTCGACATAGAAGCCCACGCCTGGGTCGAACGTCTGCAATGCATCCGGCTGGCCGATGCCACGGATGAAGATATTGACGGCGCCCGATGAACCACGCCCTTGCACGATGTTGAGGTTCGGTACCGATCCCTGCAAGCCATCGATATCGTCGGCCTGCATATTTTTCAGATCGTCGGAACTGAAGGCGCTGATCGCAACCGGTACTTTTTCGATATTTTCCGAATGCCGCCGCGCAGTGACGGTGATGCTTTCCAGCTGCGTCGCCTTGTCGCGCTGCGCCGCAGTTAGCTTGTCATTGTTTGTCGATGCATCGGCGTCGCTCGTCTGCCCGGCGACCACGGCAGCGGTTTTTGCCGCGTTGGCTGCTACGGTAGCGTCTGTTTGTGCCGCTTGTGCCGCCGTGGCGAAGACGCCGGCGATTGCCAGACAAAGAATATGTCGTTTCATGCCGTGTTCCCCTTGCGAATGCCGGAAGTTTGGATTGTGGCGAGCTTAGACGACTGCCCTCGGACGAACACTTGTACTTTGGTACAGTGGGCTGACGCGCCTTGACGGCGAATACTCGCAGCCTGCACTGGGCCACCGGAATTCGTCGCATGGCTTTTCTCATCGTGCTGGCCGCGCTGGCCTTCCTGATGTTCGCTGCGTATCGCGGCCACAGCGTGATCCTGTTCGCGCCGATCGCCGCGCTCGGCGCGGTGCTGTTGACCAGCCCAGCCCTGGTCGCGCCCATGTTTACCGGCTTGTTCATGGCCAAGATGGTCGGCTTTTTGCAGATGTACTTTCCTGTGTTCATGCTCGGTGCCTTGTTCGGCAAGTTGATCGAGCTGTCGGGTTTCTCCAAATCCATCGTGGCCGCCACCATTGGCCTGGTCGGGCGCAGTCGTGCGATCTTGTCAATCGTGATCGTCTGTGCGCTGTTGACCTATGGCGGCGTATCGCTGTTCGTGGTGGTGTTCGCGGTGTATCCGTTCGCCGCGGAATTATTCCGCCAGGCCGATATTCCCAAACGCCTGATTCCCGGCACCATCGCGCTGGGTGCATTCACTTTCACCATGGATTCGCTGCCGGGCACGCCGCAGATCCAGAACATCATCCCGACGTCATTCTTCGGCACCACCGCGTGGGCCGCGCCGTGGTTGGGCACGCTCGGCGGCGTGTTCATTCTGTTTGTCGGCATGGCTTATCTGGAATCACGTCGCCGCGCGGCTGCACGCAACAACGAAGGTTATGGCGACAACCTGCTCAACGAACCGGCACCGTTCGAGGACGGCAAGCTGGCCAGTCCCATTTTGGCAATCGCGCCACTGGTACTGGTGGGGGTCGTCAACAAACTTCTCACCGACCTGATTCCACGTCTGTATGGCGAAACCTCGTCGTTTGTACCGGCGGTGGTTGGCAAGGCGGCTCCGGTTGTGCAGCAAGTTTCGCACGTTGCAGGGATCTGGGCGGTAGAGGCAGCGTTGCTCGCCGGCATCGTTTGCGTGCTTGTGTTTGCGTGGAAGCCAGTCACCCGGAACTTTGCGGCAGGCAGTCAGGCCGCCGTCGGCGGTGCCTTGCTGGCTTCGATGAATACGGCGTCCGAATACGGTTTTGGCGCGGTAATCGCTGCGCTACCGGGATTTCGCGTGGTGGCTGATGCGCTACATTCAATTCCCAACCCTCTGGTCAATGAAGCGGTCACCGTCACTGCACTGGCCGGTATTACCGGTTCGGCCTCCGGCGGCATGAGCATCGCATTGGGTGCCATGGCCGATACCTTCATCGCCAATGCGCATGCTGCGGGCATTCCGCTGGATGTAATGCATCGCATTGCCGCGATGGCGTCCGGCGGCATGGATACGCTGCCGCACAACGGCGCGGTCATCACACTGCTGGCGGTGACCGGGCTAACTCATCGCCAGTCCTATCGCGACATTTTCGCCGTCACTATCATCAAGACCGTGGCCGTGTTCGTCGTGATTGCGCTGTACTATCTGACCGGGCTGGTGTAACCGCGCAACGATTCCGTCGCGCGCGCATATCGGCGAGACTCGTCCAGGGATTCAGTCGTCATGCGCATGCAAATATTGAAGTTGGCAAGTCTCGGATTTTCATTGGTGCTCGCTGCGATCAATTCTGACGCGACTGCCGGTACATTGAATTCAGTGACGCAAGCTTCCATCGCCGAAGCCTCCGTCGCGCAGTTGCAGCAGCAAATGGCCAAGGGCGAATTGACGTCGCACGCACTGGTGAAGCTTTACCTTGATCGCATTGCGGCGCTGGACAAAACCGGACCTGCAATCAACGCGATCATCGAAATTAATCCCGATGCGATGAAGATTGCCGATGAACTCGACGCCGAGCGCAAGCACGGCAAAGTCCGCGGGCCGCTACACGGCATTCCGGTTTTGATCAAGGACAACATCGACACTGCCGACCGCATGCACACCACGGCCGGTTCGTTGGCGCTGGCCGATTCGATCGCTACGCATGATGCAACGCTCGCCGCGAAACTGCGCGCGGCCGGTGCAGTAATTCTGGGCAAGACGAATTTGAGCGAATGGGCGAACTTCCGCTCCACCCACGCGAGCAGCGGTTGGAGCGGACGCGGCGGACAAACGAAAAATCCCTACGCGCTGGATCGCAATCCCTGCGGTTCCAGTTCGGGTACGGGTGCGGGCATTGCCGCAGATTTCGCAACGATGGGGATCGGCACCGAGACCGACGGATCAATCGTTTGCCCGTCGGCTACAAACGGTTTGGTTGGCATCAAGCCGACACTTGGGTTGGTCAGCCGCGCCGGCATCATTCCGATCGCGCACAGTCAGGACACCGCCGGGCCGATGGCGCGCAGCGTGGCGGACGCGGCGGCATTGTTGAACATCATTGCGGGCTCCGATCCACGTGATCCTGCGGCGGCCGACGCGGACAAGCATCGTGTGGACTACACGAAATTTCTGGATGCCAATGGCTTGAAGGGCGCACGCATCGGCGTGGTGCGCAAGCTGGCCGGATACAGTCCGGATGTCGATGTAGTTTTCGACAGCAATATCGCCGCATTGAAAGCGGCGGGTGCCATCATCGTCGATCCAGTTGAGTTGCCGAATCTGGGCAAATACGACGATGCTGAATTGACCGTGTTGGAGTTCGAGTTCAAGCACGATTTGAACGCGTACCTGGCCGCCTTGCCAGCAACGGCGCATGCACCTCGTTCGTTACAGGAATTGATCGCGTTCAACCAGCGCGAACGCACGCGCGAGATGCCGTGGTTTGGGCAGGAAATTTTCGAGCATTCCGAAAAGCGCGGCGACTTGAACGACAAGGCTTATCTCGACGCCCTAAAAACAGCCAAGACGCTGGCCGGAAAGCAAGGCATCGACGCCGCATTGAAGAAGTATAAATTGGATGTGCTGATCGCGCCGACCGTCAGCCCGGCCTGGGTGACGGACTGGGTCAACGGCGATCACACCGCTGGCAGCAGTTCATCGCCGGCGGCCGTTGCGGGCTATCCGGACATCACCGTGCCGGCGGGATTCGTCCACGGCCTGCCGATCGGCCTGAGCTTTTTCGGCGCCGCCTGGAGCGATCCGGAATTGATCCGCTTCGCCTACGCTTTCGAGCAAGCCACTCGCGCACGCAAACCACCACACTATCTGCCGCGCATCGACGCGCCCTGATTACGTCGCTGCGCGCAATCGAAGATTACAACTCGCTAGCCGCCAGTGTCGTGCAACGCCACCGCCAGCGCGGCAACGAGCACTTCGTCGTTGCCTGCACGGATTCCAGCCAGCGTTGGCGGAGTCAGCAAATCCTGAATGCCACAGTCTTGCGGGATCCCGTCGACATTTAATCCCGCATCGTCAGAGTTCTGCCCATCCGTACGTCTATCAAAAACGACGGCCTTCACCGGTGGCAGGGCAGCCGCGACTTCCCCGCCGGTTTACCTACGAACAGCCTCGTACGACGAGCTAGGCAGAAAAAGCAACGACTGTTGCGAATACGCTTATGAATGCGCTACAGCAGCGCCCAGATTGCCGCGCTTGCGCACAATCAGCATCGCCAGTTCCAGCGATTGTTCGTAATTCAGGCGTGGGTCGACGCTGGATTTGTACGCGCGGGAAAGATCGATTTCAGTCAAGTCACGCGCACCGCCCATGCATTCGGTCACGTTCTCTCCGGTCAATTCCAGATGTACGCCACCCAGTCGAGTTCCGCAGGCAGCGTGAACATCGAAAGCCGAATCCAGCTCAGCGCGAATGTTGGCGAAACGCCGAGTTTTGACCCCGCTGCCGAGCGTCTCGGTATTGCCGTGCATGGGGTCACAGGTCCAAAGGACTTTGCGTCCTTCGCTGTTGACCGCGTTCAGCAACGTCGGCAATGACGCTTCGATACGACTTGCTCCCATGCGATGGATCAAGGTAAGGCGTCCGGGTTCGTTATCCGGATTCAAAGCATCGATCACGTGTAACAGTTGGTCCGGAGTGACGCCAGGCCCAACCTTGAGGCCGATCGGGTTGCGGATGCCACGGCAATATTCGATATGGGCGCCGTCGAGATTGGCTGTGCGCATGCCAATCCAAGGGAAATGCGTGGCCAGGTTGAACCAGCCCCATTGGCGCGGAACCTGGCGCGTCTGTGCCTGTTCGTAATGCAGCAGCAGCGCCTCGTGCGAAGTATAGAAATCCACTCGGCTGAAGTTTCCGATTGATTCACCCGCCAGGGTTTCCATGAAGCGCACCGAATCGCCGATCGCCTCGACCATGCGCCGGTATTCTTGCTGCAGCGGTGAATGCTCGACCCAGCCCAATCCCCAATATTCCGGATGATGCAAGTCAGCGAAACCACCGTCGATCAGGGAACGGATAAAATTGATCGTGAGCGCCGATTTCGAATGGCCTTCGATCAGGCGATGTGGATCGGGCGTGCGTGCATCCCGCGTGAATTCGGCGCGATTCACCAAGTCGCCACGATAGCTCGGCAGGGTTACGCCATCGCGCGTTTCCAGATCGGCCGACCGCGGCTTGGCGTATTGGCCGGCAAAACGACCCACTCGAACGACCGGCATCTTCAATCCATGCACAAGCACAACGCTCATCTGCAACAGCACCTTGAGGCGGTTGGTGATGAGCGAAGAATTGCAGTCGGCAAAGGTTTCCGCGCAATCGCCTCCTTGCAGCAGGAAGCACCGCCCTTCTGCAGCGTCGGCTAGCTTGCGCTTCAAGGCCAATACTTCCCATGACGTAACCAGAGGCGGTAGGTCGCGCAGTTGCAGCAATACCTGCGCCAACGCGTCCGGATCAGGATAAGTCGGCTGTTGCGTAACCGGCTTGGATTGCCAAGACAAGGGCGACCAATCGCGGTCGAGCCTAACGGCGGCGAGTGGCTGCTTGTCGGATGGCATGACGTGACCCATTTGCTGCACTGCGGAAAAGCATCATGCCACAGTCACGTCACACTGCAAGTGCGTGCCGCTCAGGCTGGGCGTTTGCTCAGGCCCGCCCACAAAGCACCGATTCCCAGCAGTGCGTAACTGATCATCGACCATGCAGGCATCGACAAGCCAAAAATCACCCAACTGACTTTGGCGCAATCGGCCAGACCAGTAAACGCCATTCGCAATGTTTTGCCGATCGGAAAATTTGCAACCATGTAATTCCAGCCTGGCGTACAACCCGCGAAAGGGTCGGACGGCTGATGTTGCAACCACAAGTGACGCGCGGCGATGCCAATGCCAACACATGCCACCAGCACCAACAAAATCGCGTATGCACGACGCCCAGTGGATTGTGGACGTTGGATCGCGCCACCAAGAAATATCAAACCCATCACGATGAATACGATGCGCTGGAAAATACACATCGGGCACGGTTCTACGTTCAATGCGAACTGCACATAGTAAGCATATGCAAGCATCGCTGCGCAAACCGCAAAACCGGCGACGAATTGCTTACGAAACGACCAGCGCAATGGATTCACAATGTGACCCCTCAATTTGTTCTCGGCACGTTGAACAGACAACGGCTGGTGCGTTGCGTTCCCTCATCGGTAGCGGTGAGCGGCAAAGCAAATCGCTTCATCATTGCAGGTGACCCACGCCGCGACAGTTTAGCGCCGCTGAAATGAAAGACTTTTGATTCTACGAATCCAAAACCCCAAATCCCGAATCCAGGCCTGAAAACCAAACGGCCCCGGAAGTTTCCCGCCGGGGCCGCGTGTTTCGATTTGCAGGCTGCTTATTCCGCGGCAGCGTCGGTATCGGTGCGCGGACGATCGACCAGTTCAACGTAGGCCATCGGTGCGGAGTCGCCGGCGCGTGGGCCGCACTTGAGGATACGCAGGTAACCACCCTTGCGCTCGCGGTAACGCGGGCCGAGCTCGACGAACAGCTTGCCGACTGCAACCTTGTCGCGCAAACGCGCGAACGCCAGGCGCCGATTGGCAACGCCATCGACCTTGGCCAGGGTAATCAGCGGCTCAGCCACGCGGCGCAATTCCTTGGCCTTTGGCAAGGTTGTGCGAATCAGCTCGTGCTTGAACAACGACGCCGACATGTTCTTGAACATCGCTTCGCGATGACTGCTTGTTCGGTTGAGCTTGCGCCCGGATTTCATGTGCCGCATGGTAAAACCCTCTCGCTTTTATAGTTATGGAATTCCGGTCTCATGGATCCGGGTTCCGCGGTTACCCGCATATTTTTGAATTCTCTTCAGCCATCCAGGTCGAGCACTTACAAAAACCCCGGCCGTGGATGGCGGTTCTTACTTTACGCTTTACGCGAAGGGATTCGCGTCAAGATAATTGCATCCCATGCTGTAGTGCAGACGGCGGCCAGTTTTCCAGCTTGGTGCCGAGCGACAAGCCTCGTGAACCAAGCACGTCCTTGATTTCCGTCAGCGACTTCTTGCCCAGATTCGGCGTCTTGAGCAATTCGACTTCGGTGCGTTGGACCAGGTCGCCGATGTAATAAATGCTCTCGGCCTTGAGACAGTTGGCCGAACGCACGGTCAGTTCCAGATCGTCGATTGGACGCAGCAACACTGGATCGACACCGGATTTCTCATCCTTGATGTCGGTGCTCTCGCGGCGAGTGAAATCGCCAAAAATGGTGAGCTGGTCCTGCATGATCTCAGCCGCTTTGCGCACGGCTTCCTCAGCATCGATCGCGCCATTGGTTTCGATATCGAGGATGAGCTTGTCCAGGTCGGTGCGCTGTTCAACACGTGCACTGTCCACTTCATATGCGACGCGGCGCACAGGGCAGAATGACGCATCGAGCTGCAGCCGACCGATCGGACGCGACTCTTCATCCGGCACGCGTCGAGCAGTTGCCGGCTGGTAGCCAACGCCGCGCGCAATCTTGATGCGCATATTCAGCGAAGTATCCTTGGTCAGGTGGCAAAGCACATGATCGGGATTGATGATTTCAACCGTGTGGTCAAGCTTGATATCGCCCGCAGTGACGACGCCCTTGCCCTTCTTGCTCAGGGTAAGGGTTGTTTCGTCGACGCCGTGCATGCGAATGGCTACGTCCTTGAAGTTGAGCAGGACTTCAATCACGTCCTCCTGCAAGCCTTCAAGCGTGGTGTATTCGTGCAACACGCCGTCGATCTCGACTTCCGTAACTGCCGCGCCGGGAATCGACGACAACAGAACACGACGAAGCGCGTTGCCCAAGGTATGACCGAATCCGCGCTCGAGCGGTTCGACCACGATACGGGCGCGATTTGCGCCGGTGCGTTCGACCTGAAGGCCACGCGGGCGCAGGATGGTAGTAGGCGACTGTGCCATGGATGACACTCCAGCTAAGAGTATGAGTTGATCCGATACATCCGAATGTGCTGCGAAACGGCTGTATTGCGTGGGTTCCGAGAAGTTGCCGCTGCAAGGCAGTGGTTTGGAACCGCGCCTGCACGAAAGCTTCGTGCAGGCGCTTGACCGTTACTTGCTGTACAACTCGATGATCAGGCTTTCGTTGATGTCGCTCGGCAGATCCGAACGTTCCGGCAACGCTTTGAGCGTACCGGCAAACTTGCTCGCGTCCACCTCGATCCAAGCCGGCGCAAGATCCATCTCATGCGAAAGATTCAGCGCTTCCTGGATACGCAACTGGTTGCGCGACTTTTCAGCAATCGCGATTTCGTCACCCGGCTTGACCTGATAAGACGGCAAATTGACGTTCTTGCCGTTGACCTTGATCGCCTTGTGCGAAACCAACTGACGAGCTTGTGCACGAGTCACCGCAAATCCCATGCGATAGACAATGTTGTCCAGGCGACCTTCGAGCATGCGCAACAGGTTTTCACCGGCATTGCCCTTGGTCTGCGTCGCCTTGGTGTAGTAGTTGCTGAACTGGCGTTCCAGCAATCCGTAAATGCGCTTGACCTTCTGCTTTTCGCGCAGCTGCACAGCATAGTCGGACAAACGCGCGCGTTTGCCGCCAGCGCCATGCTGGCCGGGCTTCTGCTCGAGCTTGCACTTGGAATCCAGAGCGCGTGCCGGGCTTTTCAGACTCAGATCCGCGCCTTCGCGACGGGCCATTTTGCAGGTGGGACCGATATAACGTGCCATTATCTTCTCCT
Organism: Rudaea sp.; assembly: GCA_039935035.1. Taxonomy (GTDB): domain Bacteria; phylum Pseudomonadota; class Gammaproteobacteria; order Xanthomonadales; family Rhodanobacteraceae; genus Rudaea. The sequence goes on from JBDTLA010000159.1 coordinate 13,580, forward strand.
CACACCCGGCGACGCTTGGGCGGACGGCAGCCGTTATGCGGAATCGGCGTGACGTCGATGATGTTGGTGACCTTGTAACCGAGCGCGTTCAACGAACGCACGGCTGACTCGCGACCTGGACCCGGACCCTTGATCCGAACTTCCATTGTCTTGATGCCGTAATCCTGTGCCGCGCGGCCGGCCTTTTCAGCTGCAACCTGTGCTGCAAACGGCGTGGATTTGCGCGATCCGCGGAATCCCGCACCACCAGAAGTCGCCCATGAAAGCGCATTGCCCTGGCGATCGGTGATGGTGATCACGGTATTGTTGAACGAAGCCTGCACGTGCACGATCGCATCGGTGACGACGCGCTTGGCCTTCTTCTTGGTCTTGGCTGCGACCGGTTTATTCATGAGTCGAGGTTTCCAAAGTCATTTCAAAGCGAGTTGGCGGATTCAAGCGCCAATGCAGCAAGCCCTTAGACCGGCCGCTGCGGCAAACGCACGCGCAATTCCCGCGCGCGCCTGTTCAATTAGTTTTTCTAGTTTTTCCGGATCGCGCGACGCGGTCCCTTGCGAGTACGTGCATTGGTACGCGAGCGCTGACCACGAACCGGCAGACCGCGGCGATGACGCAAGCCACGATAGGTGCCCAGATCGATCAGGCGCTTGATGCTGATGCCGACTTCACGCCGCAGGTCGCCTTCAACTGCGTACTTGGCTACTGCCTGACGCAATTGCTCGACTTCGGCCTCGGTCAACGATTTGATCTTGGTCGCCGGATCGACTCCTGCGACTTCGCAAACTTTGCGCGACCGCGTACGGCCAATGCCAAAGATGCTTTGCAGACCGATACAAACGTGTTTCTGTACCGGCAGATTGACTCCTGCAATGCGCGCCATGTATATCTTCTCCGATTCGACTTGTTACGCAGTGAACTGTTAATTGTAACGTGATTTTGGCCAAACTAGAAGCCCGAAAGGACCTCGATTCGCACTTTCATGACTAAATGCTGCCGCGACTAGCGGGAACCGCCGCCGCGACCATAACCTTTGAGGTTGGCCTTCTTCAGCAGGCTGTCGTACTGATGGGAAACCAGATGCGCTTGCACCTGGGCAGTGAAATCCATCACCACCACCACCACGATCAGCAAAGACGTGCCGCCGAAGTAGAACGGGACATGCCAGCTTTGCTGCAAAAATGTGGGGATCAGGCAAACCGCGACCAGGTATATGGCCCCGGCGCCGGTCAACCGTGTCAAGACCGCATCAATGTAATCCGCTGTCGCCCGACCGGGTCGAATACCCGGGATCAAGGCACCGGATTTCTTCAGATTGTCTGCCGTCTCAGCTGAATTGAACACGAGCGCGGTGTAGAAGAAAGCGAATACGATAACTAGTACCGCGTAGAGAATTTCATACAGCGGCTCGCCGGGCGCCAAAGCAGCCGTGATCTGCTGCAGCCAGTGAATGTCGTTGCCATTGGCAAGCCACGAAGAAGCCGTCGACGGGAACAGGATGAGTGAGGACGCGAAGATCGGCGGAATCACGCCGGACATATTGATCTTCAGCGGCAAATGCGAACTCTGGTTCATGTAGGCACGCGCGCCACCCTGGCGCCGCGCGTAATTGACGGTGATGCGACGCTGGCCACGTTCGACGAAGACCACGAATGCGGTTACGCCGAGCACCAGAACCAGAACGGCCATCACTTTCAGCGGGCTCAATTCACCCTGCTGAGACATTTGCAACGTATGCACCACTGCCGCAGGAAGACCCGCGACGATGCCGGCGAAGATCAACAGCGAAATGCCGTTGCCGATGCCGCGCTCAGTAATTTGTTCACCCACCCACATGAGGAACATCGTTCCTGCGGTCAGGCCGACCATGGTGCCAAATACGAAGCTAGGGCCCGGGGTATAAACAACGTCTGGCTGATGCTGCAACATCGTCGCAATACCAAATGCCTGGAATGTCGCCAGACCGATCGTGCCGTAACGAGTCCATTGCGTCAGCTTGCGACGTCCGGATTCGCCTTCCTTGCGCAGCGCCGCCCAGCTCGGAATCACCGAACCGAACATTTGCACGATGATCGAGGCGGAAATGTAGGGAACCACGCCAAGCGCAAACAGGGAAAAACGCGCCAGCGCGCCGCCGGAGAACATGTTGAACATGCTCACCAGCCCGCCTTGCCCCTCGATGAGCCGCGACATGGCATCCGAGTTCACGCCCGGCACCGGGATGAACGAGCCGAGCCGAAACACAACCAGTGCGCCAATCACAAACAGAATGCGCTGCTTGAGCTCAGTCAGCTTGCCCAGGTTCGACAGCATGTTGGATTGCGGGTTTGCCACGACTACTCCACGTTCCCGCCAGCAGCTTCAATCGCCGCCTTGGCCCCGGCAGTAACCGCAACGCCGATCAATTTGATCGCGCGCTTGATCTCGCCCTTCTTGACGACCTTGGCGCGCAGGGCGCGACTTTCAATCAGCCCTGCAGCCTTGAGCGCGGCAAAGTCGATACTGTCGGCCTTGATTGAATCAAGCTTGTATAGCAACACTTCGCAAACTTCGTGTGCGCTTTTGGAGCGGAAGCCGACTTTCGGCAGACGCCGTTGCATTGGCATCTGGCCGCCTTCGAATCCAGCCTTGATCTTGCCCTTGCCGCTACGTGCAAATTGGCCCTTGTGGCCACGACCGGCAGTCTTGCCGAGTCCCGAACCAATGCCGCGACCGACGCGCGTACGAGCCTTGCGCGAACCTTTGGCGGGTTTGAGTGTATTCAGACGCATGACTGCGAACTCCAGGTTACTTGTTGCGATTACGCGGTTTCTTCGATGCGCACCAGATAGCTGACCTGGTTGACCAGGCCACGCACCTGCGGGCTATCTTTCAACTCGCGCACGTCGTTGAGCTTGTTCAAGCCCAATGCCTTCACGCTCAGACGATGCCGGTGCTGGCAGCTGATCATGCTCTTGAACAGGCGCACGCGAATCGTGCCTGCCTGAGTGGCTTTAGCTTTGGCCATAACCGCCCACCTCTTCGATTTTTTTGCCGCGTTTTGCCGCGATACGCTCGGGCGCGGCCATGGCCTGCAAACCCTTGATCGTGGCACGTACGAGATTGATTGGATTGCGTGACCCGACAGTCTTGGCCAGCACGTTCTTGACCCCGACTACTTCAAGCACAGCTCGCATCGCACCACCGGCGATCACGCCGGTGCCTTCCGCCGCCGGCTGCATGTAAACCTTCGCGGCACCGTGGTGGGCCTTGACTGCGTGCCACAGGGTGCCATTGTTCAACTTGACGCTAATCATGCCGCGACGCGCACGCTCCATCGCCTTGGAGATGGCGACCGGCACTTCGCGTGCCTTGCCATAGCCCAGGCCAACCTTGCCATCGCCGTCCCCGACCACGGTCAATGCGGTGAAGCTCATCTGCCTGCCGCCCTTGACCGTCTTGGCCACGCGGTTGACGGCGATGAGTTTCTCCAGCATGCCGTCGCTGTTTTCACGTTCGTTGCTTGACATCATTTCACCTATGTTGCCGCTCACATGAGTGATGCGGACTTTTGCTTGCGGCCAGGCCGCTTAGAATTGTGTTTGTACGTGGTGCTAGAAAATCAAAACTTCAATCCGCCCTCACGCGCCGCATCCGCCAGCGCGGCGACGCGACCGTGATAGCGCAGGCCCGAACGATCGAATGCAACACTTTCGACGCCCGCGGCTTTCGCCTTTTCGGCTATGGCCTTGCCAACGGCGGCGGCCGCAGCCTTGTTCTTCGTGCCTTTCAGGCCATCGGCAACCGCTTTCTGCACGGTGGAAGCCGCTGCCAATACCTTGTCGCCCGAGGCCGAAATGACCTGTGCATAAAGATGCTGATCGGTGCGATGCACGGTCAAGCGCGGCACGCCGAGTTTGCGAATATGCATGCGCGTGGCTTTCGCGCGGCGCAGTCTTGCTGTGTTCTTGCTCATTACCTGACTCCTACGCCTTCTTCGCTTCTTTGAGCGTGATGCGTTCACCCGCATAACGCACGCCCTTGCCCTTGTACGGTTCCGGTGGCCGGAAAGCGCGGATTTTCGCCGCCACTTCACCAACGCGCTGCTTGTCCGTACCGGTAATCATGACCTCGGTCTGGGTAGGAACACTCAAGGTGATTCCTTCCGGCGCCTTGAACACGACTGGATGCGAAAAGCCCAGTGTGAGGTTTAGATCCTTGCCCGTCAGTGCCGCACGATAGCCAACGCCGACCAGCTCAAGCTTGCGCTCATAACCGGCAGATACGCCATGAACCATGTTCGCGATCAATGCGCGCGTGGTCCCGGCCATCTTCATGTCGTCGAGGTCCTTCACTGTGCAAAGAATCTCTGCACCTTTGACTTCCACGTCGACACCCTTGATGCGTGCGATCTTGAGGGTGCCCTTAGGACCCTTGACCGAAATGACATCCTTGGCCACGGTGCACTCAACCCCTTTGGGGAGCGCAACCGGCTTTTTTGCGACTCGTGACATGTTCTTTCTCCTGAATCAGACGACGGTGCCAATGACTTCGCCACCAACGCCGTTCGCGCGCGCCTGTGCATCGGTCATGATGCCCTGGGGTGTCGAAATGATCGCGATGCCCAAACCGTCCATGACCTTGGGTAGCGCGTCCTTGCCGCGATACACGCGCAAACCGGAACGGCTGGAACGATCCAGACGATCGATTGCCGGACGGCCCTCGAAATACTTCAGCGCGATCTCGAGAACGGACTTGTTGTTCTCGGCCTTGCTGACCTGGAAATCGCGCACATAGCCTTCGTCCTTGAGAACCTTGGCGATAGCCACCTTGATCTTCGAGGAAGGCATGCGCACGGCCGCCTTGGCCGTAGCCTGCGCGTTGCGGATACGGGTAAACATATCCGCGATGGGATCAGTCATGCTCATGATTCAAAATTCCTGTAATGCATCGATATCCGGTGAAACCGATTCTGTGTGCTGGGCTCGAGTCGAAATTCCGACGGAAGCAAATCCCGAATCGCAAATCCCAAATCCTGGATTTACTTACCAACTTGCCTTGCGCAGACCCGGCACGTCGCCGCGCATGGTCGCTTCGCGCAGTTTGTGGCGGCCGAGTGCGAATTTGCGATAGACACCACGCGAACGGCCGGTCAGCGCGCAACGATTGCGCTGGCGTACAGGGCTGGAGTCGCGCGGCAGCTTTTGCAGATTCGCCTGTGCGGCCATCTTTTCGTCGAACGACGTCGTCGGATCAAGAATGGTCGCCTTGAGCTGCTTGCGCTTGTTGGCGTGTTTCTTCACCAGTTTCGCGCGCTTTTTCTCGCGTTCCACCATGCTGGTCTTGGCCATACCGTTACTCTCTTGTGAATTAGTTGCGGAACGGGAAGCTAAAGGCTTCCAACAAAGCCTTGGCTTCTTCATCGCTGCGGGCGGTGGTCGTGATTGCGATATCCATACCGCGCATTGCGTCGACCTGATCGAAGTCAATTTCCGGAAAGATGATCTGTTCCTTGACGCCCATGTTGTAGTTGCCACGGCCGTCGAACGCGCGCCCGCTCATGCCGCGAAAATCGCGCACGCGCGGTAACGAGATATTGACCAGACGATCGAAGAATTCGTACATCCGCGCACGGCGCAAGGTGACCTTGCAACCGATCGGCCAGCCATCGCGAATCTTGAACGTGGCGATCGATTTGCGCGCGAGCGTGCTTATCGGCTTCTGACCGGCAATCTTGGCCATGTCGGCGAGGGCGTTTTCCAGCACCTTCTTGTTGGCCGCCGCCTCGCCCACACCCATGTTCAGCGTGATCTTGGTCAGACGCGGAACCTGCATCACATTGGCGTAACCGAATCGCTCCATGAGCTTCGGAACAACCTCGTCTTTGTAAAATTTTTCCAGGCGAACCATGACTAGTTTCCTCAGGCGTCGACCATTTCGCCGCTGGCGTGGTACGTACGTACCTTGCGCCCGTCGTCGAGGGTCTTGTAACCGACGCGATCACCTTTGCCCGTTGCCGGGTTGAACAGCATCACGTTGGAGATATGAATTGGCGCCTCACGCTCGACGATCCCGCCCGGCTGATTAAGCTGCGGATTCGGCTTGGTGTGGCGTTTGACCATGTTGATGTTCTGCACCACGACGCGATCGTCGGTGGCGATGCGCAGAACCTCACCCTTCTGGCCTTTGTATTTGCCGGTAATCACTATTACGTGATCGCCTTTGCGAATTCTGTTCATGACGTGGATTCCAGATATTTCGTTACAACACTTCAGGCGCGAGCGAAACGATCTTCATGAAACGTTCGCTGCGCAACTCGCGCGTGACCGGCCCGAAAATTCGCGTGCCGATCGGTTCCAATTTACTGTTTAACAACACGGCCGCATTGCCATCGAAACGGATCAACGAACCGTCGGCACGGCGCACACCCTTGCGCGTACGCACGACAACGGCATCGTAAACCTCGCCTTTCTTGACCTTGCCACGCGGAATCGCATCACGGATCGACACCTTGATGATGTCGCCGATTCCGGCGTAACGGCGCTTGGAGCCGCCGAGCACCTTGATGCAGAACAGAAGCTTGGCGCCGCTATTGTCCGCTGCGGCCAACGTGGATTGCATCTGGATCATGGTGAGTGTCTCCTTGAGTCCACGTTACTGCGCAGCGCGCGTGAGGATTTCCACGACACGCCAGTTCTTGGTTTTCGACAACGGACGGCACTCGGCGATGCGCACCGTGTCGCCCTGCTTGCACTCGCTCTTTTCGTCGTGCGCGTGGACCTTGGTCGAACGACGCACAATCTTGCCGTACAACGGATGCGGAACCTGACGCTCGATCAACACGGTGACGGTGTTTTGCATCTTGTCGCTCACTACACGGCCTTCGACCGTGCGCTGCGTTTTTGTCTGTTCGCTCATTAACCGCCCGCCCTTATTTGGTCTTTTGGCCAAGCAAGGTCTTGACCTGCGCGACTTCGCGCCGGACCCGCTTGAAATGATGCGTATGCTTCTGCTCGCCGGCGCCACGCTGCATGCGCAGATTGAATTGCTCGCGGCGCAGTTCGAGCAAGTGCTCGGTCAGGTCGGAAGCGGATTGTTTGCGCAGTTTCTCGATTTCCATCACAGCACCGTACGGTTCACGAATTGGGTTTGTACCGAAAGCTTGGCTGCGGCAAGGCGAAATGCCTCGCGTGCGGCTTCTTCCGGAACGCCTTCGATCTCATAAAGCATGCGTCCTGGTTGCACCACGGCTACCCAGAACTCGACATTGCCCTTGCCGTTGCCCATACGCACTTCGATCGGCTTCTTGGTGATCGGCTTATCCGGGAAAACACGAATCCAGAGTTTGCCGCCACGCTTGACGAAGCGCGTCACGCAACGTCGCGCAGCCTCGATCTGACGCGCAGTCAAATGCCCGTGCGTGGTGGCCTTGAGGCCATACTCGCCAAAGCTGACTTTGTTGCCGACAAAGCTCAGGCCGCGATTACGGGCTTTCTGTACTTTTCGGTATTTTGTGCGTTTGGGTTGCAGCATGATCTCTATATCCTGCTATTGCGATCGTCCTGATCGCGAAGTTCACAAGTCGCCATCCGGGCAAAATTGTTGATATTTATTTTGCTGCCTGCCGCGGCTCGCGCGGTTGGCGGTGTTCACGCGGTTCGCGACGTTCGCGCGGTGGCGGACCGTCTCGACCTTCGTCCTTGGTTTCAGCAGCAGCAGCGTGCAAGTCGAAAATCTCGCCCTTGAACACCCACACCTTGATGCCGATGATGCCGTAGGTGGTTTTAGCCTCGGCAAAACCATAGTCGATGTCGGCGCGCAGCGTATGCAGCGGCACGCGACCTTCGCGATACCACTCCGAACGCGCGATCTCCGCACCGTTCAAACGTCCTGCAACGTTGACCTTGATGCCAAGTGCTCCGAGGCGCATCGCATTACCGACGGCGCGCTTCATGGCGCGGCGGAACATGATACGACGCACGAGCTGCTGGGCGATGGATTCTGCCACCAGCTGCGCATCAATCTCCGGCTTGCGCACTTCCGCTACGTTGATATGGGCGGGAACGCCCATCAGCGCGGACACATCCTTGCGCAGCTTCTCGATATCCTCGCCCTTCTTGCCGATCACCACACCCGGACGTGCCGTATGGATAGTGATCCGCGCACTCTTGGCGGGACGCTCGATCTGGATGCGCGAGACGCCAGCCTGAGCCAGCTTCTTGCGCAGCATGTCGCGCACCTTGAGGTCGGCAATCAAATACTCGGCGTATTCGCGCTTGTTGGCGAACCACTTGGAATTCCAGTCCTTGGAAATGCCGAGACGAATACCGGTTGGATGAACTTTGTGACCCATCGTTGTTTTCCTGTCAGCTGCCCACAACCACGGTAATGTGGCTGGTACGCTTGATGATCTGCGAGCCGCGCCCCTTGGCACGGGCATGCATGCGTTTCAGGCGTGGACCTTCGTCCACGGCGATCGTGGCAATCTTCAAATCGTCCACGTCGGCGCCGAGATTGTTCTCGGCATTGGCGACGGCCGAAAGCAACACCTTCTTGATCAGGTGTCCGGCCTTCTTGTCGCTGAATCTCAGCAAATCAGCGGCTTTGCCGACCGGCATGCCGCGGACCTGATCGGCAACCAGACGCGCCTTCTGCGGCGAGATACGCACCCCGCGCAAAATCGCTTTTGCCTGCGGCGCGTCGGATTGTGTGGTTTTGGCTGTCATCGTTGTGCCCTCTTACTTCTTGGCTTCGGCGGATTTCTTGTCGCCGGAGTGGCCCTTGAAAGTGCGGGTCGCTGCAAACTCGCCGAGCTTGTGCCCGACCATGTTTTCGTTGACCAGTACCGGTACGTGCGCCTTGCCGTTGTGAACGGCAATTGTCAGACCCACCATTTCAGGCAGGATCATCGAACGCCGCGACCAGGTCTTGATCGGACGCTTGGAGTTGCTGGACACCGCCGTCTCCACCTTTTTCAACAGGTGCAAATCGACGAATGGGCCCTTCTTGAGTGAACGTGCCATGGATTAGCCTCTGCGATCGCGCACGATGAACTGACTGGTGCGCTTGTTCTTGCGCGTCTTGTAACCCTTGGAAGGCTGACCCCACGGCGATACTGGATGTGGGTTGCCCTGGCCAGCCTTGGCCTCACCACCGCCGTGCGGATGATCCACCGGGTTCATGGCCGCGCCGCGCACGGTCGGACGGATGCCGCGCCAGCGCTTGGCGCCAGCCTTGCCGAGCTTGCGCAAATTGTGCTCCGAATTACCGACTTCGCCGATCGTCGCGCGACAGTCCGCCGGGACCTTGCGCATTTCGCCGGAGCGCAAACGCAACGTCGCGTAGGTACCTTCACGCGCGACCAGTTGTACCGAAGCACCGGCACTGCGCGCAAGCTGCGCACCCTTGCCCGGCTTCATCTCAATGCAATGAATGGTGGCACCGATCGGCACGTTGCGCAGCGGCAAGGTGTTGCCAACCTTGATCGGCGCGTCGCGTCCGGCCATCAGCTGATCACCGACGCTGATGCCCTTCGGCGCGATGATGTAGCGACGCTCACCATCGACGTAGCACAACAACGCGATGTGCGCGGTGCGGTTCGGATCATACTCGATCCGCTCGACGCGACAGGCAATGTTTTCCTTGTCGCGCTTGAAGTCGATGATGCGGTAGTTCTGTTTGGAACCGCCGCCCCTGTGGCGCGTGGTAATACGCCCATAATGGTTGCGTCCACCGGTATTGGACTGCGATTCTGTCAACGGCGCATACGGTGCGCCCTTGTGCAGGCCAGGGGTGGATACGCGCACAGTGTTGCGGCGTCCGGGAGATGTTGGCTTGAGGGTAATCAGTGCCATGTTTATTCCTAATCTCTATGGGCGACTATGCCGCCCATGATCACTTCAGGGCTTCGCGGTTACGTCAATGCTCTGGCCTTCCGGTAGGCTCACATAGGCTTTGCGCCAGCCATTGCGATTGCCTTTGCGGAAGCGGAACGACTTGGACTTGCCTTTGACGTTCACCAGATTGACCGATTCGACGGTAACTTTGAACAATGCTTCGATCGCAGCCTTGATCGTTTTCTTGTCCGCGTCGGCCGACACTTCAAACACATACTGATTGTGTTCGGCAAGACGCGCACTCTTTTCGGAAACGTGCGGTGCACGAATCACTTCATAAAACCGCTCGTTGGTAATTTCGCTCATGCCAACCACTCCTCGATCTTCTTGACCGAGTCGACGGTCATGACCACTTGTGACGCGTCGACCAGGCTGACAGGATCCATCGCCGCCACGTCAACCACGCTGACATAAGGCAGGTTGCGTGCCGACAGAAACAGGTTCTCATCCACGCCTTCGGTGACGATCAGCGTACGCCCGGCGTAATCTTTCAGTTTCGCGGCCAGGCCTTTCGTGTCGGGCTTGTCCATGCTGAACGAATCAACGATCTTCAGTCGATCCAGACGATTGAGTTCAGACAAGATCGTACGAATCGCGCCGCGATACATCTTCTTGTTCACTTTTTCAACGAAGCTGCGCGGACGCGCGGCAAAGGCTCGGCCGCCACCCACGAAAATCGGAGCGGTCAACGCGCCGTGACGGGCACCACCACCTTTCTGCTTCTTGGATTTCTTGGTCGTGCCGTTGACTTCCGAGCGGGTTTTTTGTTGCTTCGTGCCGGAGCGGCCTGCATTGCGGTAGGCGACAACAACCTGATGCACCAAAGCTTCAGAAAATTTCCGGCCGAACACCGTGTCGGAAACCGACATGGATTTTTTTGAGCCTGCGATCTGGAGTTCCATGACTTGCTCCGTTAAGCCTTCGAGGCCGCGCGAATGATGACGCTGCCGCCTGGTGCGCCGGGGACCGAACCGCGGATTGCGATCAGGTGGCGCTCGGAATCGATTTTCACGACTTCCAGGTTCATTGCAGTGCGATTGACGTTACCCATGTGGCCAGCCATCTTCTTGCCCTTGAACACGCGGCCTGGCGTCTGGCGCTGACCGATCGAGCCCGGGGCGCGATGCGACAACGAGTTGCCATGGGTGGCATCACCCATCTTGAAGTTCCAGCGCTTGATCGTGCCCTGAAAGCCCTTACCTTTGCTGACACCGGCTACATCGACAATCTGTCCGGTCTTGAACACGTCGTCGGCCTTGATTTCAGCACCTACACTGTAATTGCCGAGATCCTTGGCATCGACGCGGAATTCCCACAAGCCACGCCCCGCTTCGACCTTCGCCTTGGCGTAGTGGCCGGACAGCGGCTTGTTGACCAAGAAGGGGCGTTTGCTGCCCATGGTCACCTGCACGGCGCTGTAGCCGTCGCTCTCCTGGGTTTTCACCTGGGTGATGCGATTGGGCGTCGCTTCGATCAGGGTGACCGGAATCGATTCACCGGCTTCAGTGAAGATTCGCGACATCCCGCATTTTTTTCCAACCAATCCGATACTCATTTTCGTATCTCTCTATTTCGGAAGCCGTGAAGCGAAAGTCGGTGATCGCCAGAGCCAGAAGGATCTGGCTGCAACGATTCCCTAATCCCGAATCCCGAACCCCTGGTCATCAATACAATTTGATCTGCACGTCCACGCCAGCGGCGAGGTCGAGCTTCATCAACGCATCCACGGTTTTGTCATTGGGATCGACGATGTCGAGTACCCGCTTGTGGGTGCGTGTTTCATACTGGTCGCGCGCGTCCTTGTCGGCGTGCGGCGAAACCAGGATCGTGTAGCGCTCGATCTTCGTCGGCAGCGGAATCGGACCGCGCACTTGCGCGCCGGTACGCTTCGCTGTTTCGACGATCTCGCCCGCCGAGCGATCGATCAGGCGATGGTCGTACGCCTTGAGCCGAATTCGAATTTTCTGGTCCGCCATTGCCTTTTCCTCAAAGAACGTTGTGTTTTCGTCTTGCGAAGCGGCCTTTCACCGCTTCGTGTTTATTTTGGTGCGATTGGGTAACAGGAACCCGGTTTTACTCTTTGGACCTTTCGAATCCCAAATCCCGAATCCCGAATCTCGCCTCTTATTTAATGATCTTCGCCACCACGCCGGCGCCGACCGTGCGGCCACCTTCGCGAATCGCGAAACGCAGGCCTTCTTCCATCGCGATCGGGTGAATCAGGCTCACCACC
>JBDTLA010000160.1:0-24478 GCA_039935035.1 Rudaea sp.
TCCCGACTCACATCTCACCATTCGAACCGAATCGGCTACCATCGCACCCAAGGCTGCCCCCGCTCAGGAGACTCGCATGCTCGAAATCATCCACCACGACAACATCGTCGAACTGCGCCTGGCGCGGCCGCCGGTCAATGCGCTGAATCCGGAACTGGTGCGCGCGTTGCGCAATGCCGTGGAATCGGCACCGGCTCAAGGCGCGCGCGGCATCATGCTGGCGGGCAGGCCGGGCCTGTTTTCTGCCGGGCTCGACGTGCCGACGTTACTGCAACTCAATCGCGCCGAATTGATTGCCTTCTGGCAGGAATTTTTCGGGCTTTGCTCGGCCTTGGCCGCGTCGCCAATTCCGGTGGTTGCGGCCATCGGCGGACACAGCCCTGCGGGCGGCGCGGTGCTGGCGATTTTCTGCGACTACCGGATCATGGCGCGCAGCACCGATCCGGAAAAACCGTTCCGCATCGGCCTGAACGAAGTGCAGATTGGTCTGTCCGTGCCCGCTTGCATCCAATACGCCTTGCGTCGTTTGGTCGGCGTGTATCGCGCTGAGCGCTTGCTGGTCGTCGGGGCGATGCTTGATTCCGAGCAGGCGTTGGCAGTGGGCATGGTCGACGAACTGGTTGCCGTCGACCAGGTCGATGCGCGCGCACTGCAATGGTTGCAGACACTGCTCAAACTCCCACCACAAGCCATGTCCACGACGCGCCTGCTTGCGCGTTCGGATCTGATCGAACTGTTTGCCGACCCGACCGCCTTGTCAGTGGAAGAATTCGCCGACGGCTGGTTCGGTGCCGAGTCGCAGGCGATGTTGAAGGAACTCGTGGCGAAGCTTAAAAAGTCGTGACGCTGACTTACCGGATCGTCTCCGGCCGACCGAGGCGTTGTTGAACCGGCACGAATTATTGATCAGTTTCCGTTCGCCCTGAGCGTAGTGCCTAAGGCACGAAGTCGAAGGGGGTGCTTCGACTTCGCTGCACTCAGCACAAACAGTTGATCTTTATTTGCCGGTTCGTCGGCTTCATCAGTGCTTGCTTTCACCCTGCCCGGGCATGGGCGGCAATACCGGCTTGAAATCCGGATACTTTGGCGTCGCGTATTGTTGCGGCGGATGCTCGGCGAGTTGCTTGAGCAGGTAAGCCACGGCATGTTCGAGTTGCGGATCGTGTCCTTCGCGCACGAGTTTGGGGTCTTGCCACACTTCGATATCCGGTGCGATACCGTGATTCTCGACTTCCCATTCTCCGTGCAGGCCTGCGATGGCCCAACGCGGTGCCGTGACGCTCCCGCCATCCAGCAATGGCGGATAGTCGCCGATGCCGACGAGGCCACCCCAGGTGCGCATGCCGATCAGCGGGCCGATGCCATCGCGTTTGAAATACCACGGCAAGGCGTCACCGCCGGAACCGGAGAATTGATTGATGAGCATGGCCTTCGGGCCGAAGATCGCTTGGGTTGGTTCGTTGTAGGCTTCGCCTTCGCGCGTGAAAACGCGCGACATGACCGGGCGTCGTAAATAGTCGACGATATAATCGGCAAGCTGGCCACCGTGGTTGTAACGCTCGTCGATGACTGCGCCCTGTTTATCGGTTTGTGCGAAGAAATAGCGATTGAAGCTGGTGAAACCGCCACCGCCCGTATCCGGCAAATGCACGTAGGCGAGTTTGCCACCGCTGAGCTTGTCGACCTTGGCGCGATTGCCTTCGATCCACGCCAGGTGACGCAAGCCCTTCTCCGACTTGATCGGTACGACTGTCACTTCGCGCGAGCCCGAACCGTCAGGATTCGACCCGACCCGCAGCACGGTTTGCTTGCCGACGGTTTCGGCGAACAAGGCATACGGATTTTCATTTGCGTTCAACGCGCGACCGTTGACGCCGAGCAGATACTCGCCCGCTTGCACGTCCACGCCAGGTTGGGTCAGCGGAGCATGCGTTCCGGGATTCCAGTTTTCGCCGTTGTAAATGCGCGCAAAGCGATAGTGGCCGTGATCAATGGCGTAATCCGCGCCGAGCAAACCGACTTCGATCTTCGGCATTTCTGGCTCGGTGCCGCCGCGCACGAACATGTGTCCGACCGAAATGTAGGCCAACATTTTGCGGAAAAGATAATTCAGGTCGGCGCGATCGCCGATGCCGGCAAGATAGGGTTTGAAGCGTTTATCGGCGGCCGCAAGATCCAGGCCGTGGAAATTGGGATCGTAGAAGAAGTCGCGTTCGATGCGCCAGACTTCGCCGTACATCTGCGCCCATTCACGCTCTGGCACTACATATGCCTGCATGCCAGTAACGTCCAAACCACCTTCGCTGGGACTCTTGATCGGCGCTTCACTACCCGCTATGAACCATTGGTGCTCGCTTGAATACAGGTATTTGGTACCGTCAAATGACAACGCAAAACTTGAGACGCCATCGACAAGTTTTTCCTGTTTGCGTTTTTCCAGATCGAACTTGATCAGGGTACTAGGCTGCTCACCTTCACCGGCAACCTGCGGGCCCTCGAGCAAAAACAGTTCGCCACTCTTTCCCGCGACCATGCCGACGAAATTGGCTGGCTTGACCGGCAGCGCCAACGTGCGTTGCAACAGGTCGGTGAAATCGATGGCAACGTTCTTCCCATCGGTACCGGATTTATCATGTTTGTCCTTGCCGCCATCCTTGCCCGAGCCGGACTTATCGCTCTTTCCGGCGTCGCCATCGGATAGCTCTTTCGCGCCTTTGTCTTCATCGCTTTCCGGTGCCAGTGGCGAGGCCAGATGCTTGCGCAGCACCGCCACATAAACATGTCGGGTAACCGGGCGTTCCATGCTGGTCATGTCCAGCCAGCCGGCCGCAAGACCCGTATCAGTGCTCGCGGTGAAATACAGATATTTGCCGTTCTTGTCGAAATTGGGATACAGGCAATCGCTCAGGCCGTCGGTTACTTGAACAACCTCTCGATTTTCCAGCGAATAGACGAAGACGCCGCGCAAATGATTCTGCAGCTGCTTGGTGTATGTCAGCCAACGGCTATCCGGCGACCAGGCCGGATCAAATTCATGCAGCGGGGTATCGAAGCGGTCGGTGTCAACCTTGACTGGCGTGCCTTTTTCGACATCGACATACCAAAGGTTCAAGCGCTTGTCGCTGTAGACGATGCGCTTGCTGTCCGGCGACCAGATCGGCGCGTAGAAAAATGACGGCGGGTTGCCAAGGCTGATGATACGTGGCTTGCCAAAACCGTTCTGGTCGCGGATATGCAGCGCGTATTCGCCGGACACGTCGGAAAAATACGCGATCGACTTGCCATCCGGCGACCATGCCGGAGAGCGCTCGGCGGCTCCGGGCGTGCGCGTGAGATCGCGGATGTCGCCCTTCTTCGCTGGCACCGTGAAGATTTCCCCGTGCGCCTCGAACGCGGCGCGTACGCCCGTTGGCGAAATGGCCGCATGTTCGATGTGCTTGGCGACTTTCTCGTAGTGTGGCAGGAGTTGCGGCAAATCCGCTGCGATCTGCACATCGACCGGATGCTGCTTGCCGCTACCCAGATCGAACAGATGCAACTGACCCATCTGCGCATAGACGATGGCGTCAGGGCCCGCCGATGCATCAGCAATCGGGAACCCGGAATTGTCGATCAGTTGCGTGACCTTTTGCGACGCGACGTCATAGGCAAACAAGGTCCTTGGGCCGTTACGGTCGGACAGGAAATAGACTTTTCCACCAGCCCACATCGGATTGCCGTCATTGGAATTGTCGCGCGGAATCTTGACGACACTCGAATCGGAAAGCTGCGCGATCCAGATCGGCGTGGTTTGGCCACCGCGATAATTGCGCCAGTCCGGTTCCCACTGGAAATCCGGTTCGTAGGCGATATGGCTGGCATCCGCCGAGTAAGATCCGCCCTCTGCGCGCGGCAGCGGCAAGGCCGTTGGAAAACTTTCGTTCAAGCCGATCAGGTAGAGTCTTCCGGAATCGTTGGCGGCATCCCGATGCGATGCAAACAAAACCTGCTTGCCGTCCGGAGTCCAACCCGAGACAACGTCCGGACTGGGATGCCAGGTCAATCGCTTCGGTTGGCCTCCGTTGGCCGCGATGACATAGACATCCTCGTTGCCGGCAACGGTTGCGCTGTAGGCGAGCCAGCGTCCGTCCGGCGAAAACATCGGATGACTGGCCGTCACATCGCCATTGAGCAGGCTGCGTGCGGTGCCGCCAGCCTTCGGCACTACCCAGATGTTCCCGGCATAAGCGAACGCAATCTGGTTTGCCGACACGCTCGGGGTTTGCAGCAACAACGGTGATGCGTGTGCGCTGGCAGCAACCACCACGGCGGACAGGCAAAACAAGACAAGGCGGCGCATGGCAATCTCCGTGTATGCTTGGATCGATTTTGATTGGGCAACTTTGCAGGTTCAGTTTCCCACGTCCGCGGGCAACGTCTTGTCCCACAAGTCATGATTGAGCGCGCTAACCCATGGTGGATTCGCGTCAATCGAGGCTGCGTTTCGCGAAACTGCGCCAGCGCAATACCTATCCACCGCGCAGTGCGGAGATCGATTCAGGCAATGGTTTCGGTCGCTTGCTCGCGGTGCATCCATCCCTCCAGATCGGCTGCCTCCATGGGACGCGCGATCAGATAACCCTGGAATGCGTCGCAGCCCATGGCAGCCAAGGCATCGCGCTGGGATTCGGACTCCACGCCCTCGGCTACAACGTGGATATCCAGCGCGCGTGCCATGTTGACCATCGCCGCGACGAAGCGATCCGGTGGGTCAATGCGCATGTCACGCACAAAAATCTGGTCGATCTTCAACTCGCGCAGCGGCAGCGACTTCAGCGTGGCGATGCACGCATAGCCCGTTCCGAAATCGTCAATAGCCACGCGAATGCCAAGATTGTCCAAGGCCTTGATCTTCAGCGTGGCATCCACGACATCGTGCACAAAGGCGCTTTCGGTTATCTCCAAGGTCAAATGGCTTGGATCGATCCCGCTATCCGCTACGCATTCGCGAATGCCTTCGACGAAATTCGGCAGGAATAACTGCGATGGGCTAATGTTGACCGCCATGCGAAAAGACGCAGTTCTTGTCGGCAACGATGCCGCTACAGCACAAGCATGGCGCAACGCAAATTCACCCAGGCGATGAATCTGACCGCTTTCCTCTGCAATGCGGACGAATTCCTGTGGAGCGATTGGGCCAAACTCAGCATGGGTCCAGCGCAGCAGCGCCTCGGCACCCACCAGCCGCCCATGGCGATCGACTTGAGGTTGGAACTGGAGGCGCATCAGATTGCCATCAAGCGCCAGACGCAAATCATTTTCCAGCCTCAGACTGCGCTCGGCTTCCGCTTGCATGGGCGGGACAAACCCGACGACACGCCGCCGCCCACCTGCCTTCGCGGCATGCAGCGCCATGTGGGCCTGACGCAACAACACATCACTATCGGCGTTTCCAGCAGGATAAATCGTCAACCCGGTACTGACATCGGTCGAAAGATCGTGCGAATCCAGTTTCATCGGATGCGCCAAACCCTGGCGCAATAATTCAGCGGTAGCCAGCGCCCGCGCAGGTGCCGTTTCACGATCCTTGGAGACGCCACTTAGCAATACGGCAAACTCAACGCCATTCAAACGCGCCACATAGGCGCTGGCGGGACATATTTGCACCAGCCGCTGCGCTATTTCACGCACCAGGCGGTCGCCCAAGCGATGCCCGAGGGCATCGTTGATGATCTTGAAGCGCTCCACGTCGATGACCAGCAGCGCGCCAAACGCCGCGTCCTCGTTGGACAGCACCGCTTCGATCCTTTCCCGCAACGCTCTGGAATTTGGCAGGCCAGTGAGGGGATCGTGATTGGCGAGATGTTGCAGGCGCGACTGGCTTTCCGTGCGCGCAGCGTTTTCGGCTCGCAACGCCATGATGCTGCGATTGAGTTCGCCAGCGTAACTGTGCATTTCCAGGGTCAAGGTACGGCTCAACAAGACCACCAGAACCAGGAATGGAATCGCATCCCAGTCCAACGCTCGCTTGCCAGTGACGGTTACGTACTCGGCATACAGCACGGCTGCCAACTGCACGAAAAGATAAATCGCCAGCGGCACGGCGCGCGCGCGTTGCGCACCATGTCGCAATGCCCAACAGCAACGGAACGCGATTGCGGACCCTACTAGCGTGGCGGCATAGAAGTAGACGGCCAACGACGAAGGCGGGCCGCTGAATTGACTGATGGTTTCGCCCCACGGCAGCGTCAGCGGCGGTTGCCTGGAATAGCTGGCAAGCAACAAGCCGTCGGGTGCAGTGAAATTCAGCACCAGCAGGATTGCGAAGACCGCGCTTATCGTAATTAACCACGGCCGCGCTCCCTGCCAACCGGAATAGCGAGCCAGAAACCACACTGCGATCGGATAGATCACGCAAGCCAACCCAACGTGCAACCGTTCGAGTGTCGCGAAAGAAGCATGGGTTTGCGGTGTCTGCATCAGCGCCGACACGCCAATATATGCGCTGACGCCCAAGCACAGCGAGCCGAATGCGGGATATAACCAGTCGCTATCGCGCGAACGCCCGACATAGAGGAAGTGAGCGCCAGCGAAGGCGCAAACTCCCGCGGCCATCCACAACATCGGCAACCAAATAACCATCGCCTACCCCGAAGCGGTTGCGGTGAGTATATAACCGCTGTGGCGCAAGCCGGATACGCCTGTGATCTGGCGGCGCGGTTACTCAGGCGCCGGAAGTTGCCGGTAATTATTCTGAGCGCGCTACCGGCCGGCGAGAATCGGCAATCCAGCCACTCCAAGACGGTGCGTAAATACGGGCGCCATGCAATCCTGCGTGTTCCATTGCCAGCAGGTTGTGGCATGCGGTCACACCCGAACCGCACATGTGAACCGTGTCGTCGGCGTCATGCTTGCCGAGCAACGCGTCGAATTCCGCACGCAATTGCTGCGCGGGTTTGAAGTGTCCATCGGCGCGGAGATTTTCGGAGAACGGGCGATTGCGCGCGCCCGGAACATGGCCCGCAATTGGATCGATCGGTTCGACTTGCCCACGATAACGTTCTACAGCGCGCGCATCGATCAGCACTGTTTGTGGTTTTTGCAGCAGGCGTTCCAGTGCGGCGGAATCGACGATGCGATTCGGATCGAATTGCACTTTCACCAAAGTAGCCTGGCGATGCGTGGATTCAGCGGTCAATGCAAACCCTACATCCGTCCACGCCTTCAGACCACCATCAAGCACAGCAACGTCACGCACGCCGACTAGGCGCAACATCCACCACAAGCGCGCCGCCGCAATCGCGCCGTTGGCGACATCATAGGCAACGACCTGCATCCCTGGCTTCCAACCCCAGCGACCGAGCAGCGCTGAAAACGCAGCTGCATCCGGCAATGGATGACGCCCGAGCCCGGGCCTGGACAAATCGGACAAGTCGCGATTCAAATCAGCATAAACCGCACCAGGAATATGGCCTTGTGCGAAATCTCGCGCGCCACCGTTTGTGTCGGCCAGGGAAAAGCGGCAATCGACAATCAATACGTCGCTTGCGCGCACCAGTTTATCCATGTCTTGTGCATCGATCACGGTTTGCGGATTCATTTCAGTGCCTCCATTCGATGCACCAGACTCAGCATCATGGCTGCGGTTGCACCCCAGATACTACGACCGTTCGGCAGGAACTCAACGATTTCACGCGAGAGCCCGCGAAACACGATGCGTCGCCGGCACAAATTTTCCGGTTGCAGAAAATACGCCAGCGGTACTTCAAATACATCGGCCACTTCGTGCGGGTCGGGCACGGCTCGATAGGTGGCGTCCAGGTGGGCCACGACCGGCGTAACGCAATAGCCGCTGATCGTCTCAAGGCAATCGAGGTAGCCGAACGGGTGCATCAGTTCGCTGGCGATGCCCACTTCCTCACGCGTCTCGCGCAATGCCGTGGCTACGGCATCGACATCGTCGTGCTCCACGCCACCGCCCGGAAAACTGACTTGACCGGCATGATGCAAAAGGTGATCGGTGCGTTGCGTAAATAGCACCGTTGGCTGCTGTCCGCGTTCGATAACTGGTACCAGCACTGCTGCGGGTCGGCGGGGACCCGGTCCGAGCAAATCGCACAGCTCTGCGTGATTCCAGCCCGGCGCACACGGTGGATCATCCAGGCGACGAACCGCGCGGCACAGTTGCAGCGACAACTCGGACATTGCCGCTTTCATTGTCCCAGGCCGTTGTAGGCACGTTGTGGCAGAACCAGATTCATCAGCCGTTCGCGCTCGACATCACTCATCGACATCCAGCGAGCAATTTCCTCACCGGTGCGATGACAACCCGCACAATACCCTTCGATATCAAGCGTGCAAACGCCCGTGCATGGACTAAGCATGGGGTTCTGGGAATGGGAAATCGACATGGGAATTGATGAGAATTATCGACTACTATTGGCATCTTAGCCGTGATTGCTTAGGTAAACTCTTATTCATGTTCGCGCTTGCCACCAAGGTAGTCACCGATTATGGCAAGGTATTGGCTCAGGTCCAGCCTGGACTGCACGGATTGCCCGAATCCCTGTTGCCGCATTCAAAGGTGCAAATTCGCACGGCCATCTTCACGTTGCTGGAAAACCTCGAACCCGAACACACCGCGCTGAAAGAAAGCCTTGCACGCGGCTATGTGTACCTGGCCCAGTTCGTCCCTGATGCCGATGCCGCAGCGCTCGCGGCGTTACCCAGCAGCGCGGCGCCCGGTACCGACCTGGCCAATAGCAGCGAACCGGCGATGCGACTGATGAATCGAATCAAGCTGGACATGGAACGCGCCCTGGAAGAATTGCACGCGTTCGGCGGTTACGCTTCCACAAACTAAAACGCCGCGACGAGCGCGGCGTTTTGTTTAGGGTCGTTCATCGAAGCTGAAACTGGATCCCGTGTCATCGACCATGCATGGCCTGCACGGGATGAGTTCATCCTGAACTCACTTGATCTCGATGAGCTTCAGTTCGAAGATCAATGCTTCGTTCGGGCCGATGCGCGGCGGTTGACCACGTTCGCCGTAGGCAAGCGCCGGCGGAACGAAAATCTGCCAGTGGTCGCCCACGCGCATCATCGTCAGCACATCCTGCCAGCCCTTGATTACATCGCCGACCTTGAAATGCACCGGCTTGCCGCGCGCAAAGGAACTGTCGAACTCCAGGCCGTTCATCAGCGAACCGCGATAGTGCACGGTGACCTCACTTTCCTTGGTCGGATGGCGCGTGCCGCTACCATCTTCGATCACACGGTATTGCACACCGGAAGGCAACACGACAATGCCTTTCTTGCCCTTGTTGTCGGCAAGAAACTTGTTGCTCTTGGCCAGATTTTCCGACGCGATCTTGTCGAATTCTGTTTTCGCCTTGGTGTACAACTGATACTGCATGCGGCCAAGCAAGTCGTGCATGGTGTCTTCGGAAACGGTCGGCTTGCGCTTGGCGTAACCGTCCTGCATCGCACGAATCACCTGGTTGATGTCGATATCGAGTTTGCGCTCGACGAAATCGTTGCCGATCTGAAAACCGATCGCGTACGACAGATTGGGTTTGTCTGCGGCTGTCAGCGGTGCCGGCGGCGTTTGCTGCGCCTGCCCGGCTGCCGAGGCGGGGGCCGCGGTAGAGTCGCTACCCTGCGCGTACGCCGCGCCCGCGACGAGCAATCCCGCCGCAATCATTGACCAACGAAAAATCATGCAAACCTCCAAAAGTGATGGTGCCGAATATGCTGCGGCGAAAGGCGCTGTAACCAGACACGAAAGCGCGCCATCTTACCCGAGCTTGGCCACCGCAGCCAGCGCGCATATGAGCAGAACCAACCTGAACGCGGCCTGCCTGACTGTTATCATCCTCGCCATTCCCATTGACAGGAGCCACCATGGCATTCCGCAATCTGCTTGTTACCAATCGGGGTGCAGTTCGCCGTATCGAAATCAACCGCCCCGACAAGCTCAATGCACTCAATCGCGAGACCATCAACGAATTGCACATCGCCTTTGACCAAGCTCGGGTCGATGATGCCGCACGTGTCGTGGTCGTGGCCGGAAGCGGTGAGAAGGCCTTCATTGCCGGAGCCGATATCGCTGAACTGGCGAATTTGACACCACAACAGGCACAAACGTTCTCACGCGCCGGCCAGGCGCTGATGCTCAAGATCGAACGGCTTGGCAAACCGGTCATCGCACGCATCCAGGGATTCGCGCTGGGCGGCGGCATGGAACTGGCAATGAGTTGCCACCTGCGTATCGCCAGCGAAAAAGCAAAACTGGGTCAGCCGGAAATCAATCTGGGCGTGATTCCGGGATTTGGCGGCACGCAGCGCCTGTTGCGCCTTGCCGGCCGCAGTGCGGCGCTCGAACTGTGTTTGACAGGTACGCAGATCGATGCTGCACGCGCACTACAAATCGGCGTAGTGACCCGCGTTGTCGCTGCCGACCAGCTGGATCTGGAAATCGACGCGCTAGCCGATCAACTCGCAGCCTCAGCACCGCACGCCTTGGCCGGCGTGCTCGATGCCGTGTTGATCGGCGGCGAATGCGCTATCGATGCAGGCCTGGACTATGAAACCCAGGCCTTCGCCTTGTGCTGCGCGACCGCCGACATGCGCGAGGGGACCCGCGCATTTCTGGAACGGCGCAAGCCAGCGTTTAGTGGCGCGTAATTGAATCGTCTACAAGGCGCAGATTGCACACCTACTCCGCGTGCCCGCCGCGGTATTTCTTTTCGCCTGCGGTCACACGCACCTTCAGGCGATTCTGCGCGGTCGGTAGCGGGCAGGTGGCATACGGCGTGAACGCGCACGGCGGATTGTAGGCCTGATTGAAATCCAGGATCACCTTGCCGTCTTTCGGCGCATCAGCATACAAAAAGCGCGCGGCGCCGTAACTCTCCTTGCCGCTGGTTTTGTCGGCAAACACCAGGAAAAGATTCTTGTCTCCGGGCGTTTCGATGACCGGTTCGACGCGATAGGTTTTGCCGTCGCGCTCGAACACGGCTGCACCGGGAACGATCACCTTGTCGATTTGGCCGAGAATATTGGATTCCTCGACCTCATGCGGCGGATTGTAGGGTTCCCAGCGTGCCACGATGCGCCAGGATGGATCAATTGCGAAATAATCGATGCCGAGGAAATGTTTGCGCGTCGGTGCGTCGCTGTCCTTGATGCGAAGGCCGTATTTGTCGCCGCGATGCACCAGGTAGAAATCCACCGTGCCAAAGGCGACTGAAGTGGGTTTGTCATGGCTGTCATCAAGCATTTGCGCGCTACCTTGCGCTTTGCCGTCTATGGTCGCAGCGACTCCCTTTTCCAGCGTGATCGTCGCGATGTCATGGTCCAGCGCAATCGTGCCCAGGTGCGCGGGTCCTTTCGCAAGTACAACATCGTTGCCTTTCGCCGAACCGATTTTATTCGTACCAGTTTTGAGCCAGTCCAACCCCACGAGACTCAGCCATCCGTGCGGCGTGGTCAAACGCTCGACTCGATGATGCCGCCACGCTTCAATCTGATTGGGATAAGCCACCGTATCGTCCGTCACGCCCGCGTGGCTCATGCCGACACCAGCCGCGAGCACTGCAAAAATTGCCATTCCTGCACTGTGAATCATGATTTTGGTCCCGTATTGGAAAACGCTTTAACCACGAAGGACACCAAGTCGTAAATTATCCAAAACATTTCCTGATTAGCCCCGTCTCTCATTTCGTCATTCCCGCGAAGGCGAGAATGACGCGCTAGGGCGGATTCCGCATCCCTAATAAGCTAAGACTCGCGACCGATCAGGAAGAATCTTTCCTTTGTGTCCTTCGTGTCCTTGGTAGTAAATATTCTCGCTTTGTAACTTTCAGCGCCCCCGCATGAACAACCGATCCAGCTCCGCAATCGACATTTGTATCCAGGTCGGACGGCCATGGTTGCATTGACCGGAACGTTCGGTGGCTTCCATCTCGCGCAAGAGTGCGTTCATTTCCGGCAAAGTCAAGCGTCGATTGGCGCGCACCGAACCGTGACATGCCATCGTCGACAGCAATTCGTTACTGGCTTCCTCGATGCGGCGCGAGCTGCCGTGGGCCAGCAGATCGGCAAGCACGTCGCTGACCAGGCGTCCAACATCCGCTCCCTCAAGCAATCCCGGATAACGCTTGACCGTGACGCTGCGTAGCCCGCTACGCACGATGTCAAAACCCAGTTCATCCAGTCGTGCTGCAAATTCCTCCGCGCACGCGGCCTCGCGTTCGCTCACCGCAAGCGTCAGCGGCACCAGCATCAGTTGCGCGCGGATACCGTCGCAAGCTTGTGCCGTTTTCAGTTTCTCGTAGGTGATGCGCTCGTGTGCAGCATGCATGTCGATCAACACCAGACCGTTCGCGTTTTCGGCAAGCACGAAGATGCCAGCCAGTTGCGCCAGCGCATAGCCCAGCGGCGGCACGTCGGAATCCGCAGCAATGGCGTCGACGTGGCCAGCATCGCTCGCGCCATCGCTATTGGCTGCAGCCTGACGCCCAAATAGCGCTGCGTAATCGCCAAGTGGCTCACTGACGCCGCGCCCAAAAGTGGTCTGCGCGCGCCATTGCAAACCAGCACTTATGGGCTGCATGGCAGATGTCGAACTCGGTGCGTGTATGGATGAAACCGATGTCGTTGCGGCACCGGCGCGCGTACCCGCCAACGCCTCATTCAAGCTGCGGAACAGGAAGTCATGCACCAGCCGGCTTTCCCGAAAACGCACCTCGGATTTCGCCGGATGTACATTCACATCCACGCTTTCCGGAGGGATTTCCAGAAACAACGCATACGCCGGGTGGCGCCCGTGGAACAACACGTCGGCATACGCCTGGCGCACCGCATGGGTGACCACGCGATCACGCACCGGCCGACCGTTGACGTAAAAATATTGCCGATCGGCTTGCCCACGCGACGCTGTCGGCAAACCGACCCAACCGCTCAGGCGCAAACCGGCTCCGGCCTGATCGATGCGCAAACTCTGGGCGACGAAGTCATCGCCGAGAATGTCGGCCACGCGCGCGCCAAGCGCGACCTCGTCGCGTGCCGGTCGCAGCAAGCGCACCGCTTTACCGTTGTGACTCAAACGAAATTCGACGTGCGGTTGAGCCAGTGCGATGGTTTTGAGCAAATCGTCAATATGGCCAAACTCGGTGCGTTCGGCACGCAGAAATTTCCGTCGTGCCGGTACGCTGTGGAAAATATCGCGAACTTCGATAGTGGTCCCGATCGGATGTTGCGCCGGGCGAGGCGCTGCGATTTTTACGGTCTCGTTGTCGATGCGCCATGCGCTATCGGCATCAGCACGCCGCGAAATCAATGCAAACCGCGAAATCGAAGCAATGGAAGCGAGTGCTTCGCCGCGGAAGCCCATGCTGCGCACGTGTTCGAGATCATCCAGTGTGGCGATCTTGCTCGTCGCATGGGCCGCCACGGCCAACAGCAATTCATCCGCGGCGATGCCACTGCCATCGTCACGCAGACGAATCAGGCGCGAACCACCGGCCTCAATTTCAATTTCAATGCGAGTTGCACCGGCGTCAAGGCTGTTTTCGACCAGTTCCTTGACCACCGACGCCGGGCGCTCGACGACTTCGCCGGCGGCAATCTGGTTGACCAGTTCGGAGGAAAGTTTCTGGATGTGCGACATGAACGAATACCGGTGCGTCGCACATCATATCGAATCCGCCTGCGCGGCGTTTCAGGATCGTGGCGCGCGTGCCACCGTAGTGTCGTCCACCAGCGCGTCGTTTTCAGCGCCGGTCGTCGTGGCAGGACGCGCCGCCAACTGCGTGCGCGCCTTGCGCGCATCTGCCGCAAACCAGCTTCCCGGCGGTGGCGTTGAACGAAAGTAATCGTTCACGCCATCAAGAATTGCACTGGCCAGGCGCTTGCGCTGGGTTGGATTCGTGAGGCGCTTTTCTTCGGTTGGGTTGGTGATGAATGCCGTTTCGACGAGAATCGATGGCACGTCCGGTGAACGCAGCACGACGAAATTGGCTTTTTCCACATAACCGCGATGGGTTGGCCCGATCTTGGCCAGCGACTGCAGCACGCGCTTGGCGACCGCGCCACTGGCTTCCAGCGTTGCGCTTTGGGAAAGATCCAGCAGCACCGCAGCCAGGGTGTTGTCCTTGTCGTCCAGCGAAACGCCACCGACCAGATCCACGCGATTCTCGCTATCGGCAAGCCAGCGCGCGGCTTCGCTGCTGGCGCCACGCGTGGATAGCATCCACACCGACGATCCGCGCGCATCACTGCTGGCGTAGGCATCGGCATGGATCGAGACGAACAAGTCGGCCTTGGCCTTGCGCGCAATCTCGTAACGGCGCTTGAGCGGAATGAAATAATCGCCGGTGCGGGTCAACACCGCACGCATGCCAGGTTGCTTGTCGATCAACTGCTTGAGGTCGCGCGCAACCGCCAGCGTAATGACTTTCTCGCGGGTACCGTCGCGACCCTTTGCTCCGGGATCGACGCCACCATGGCCAGCGTCCACGGCGATGACGATGTCGCGTGGCTCGGCGGTGATGGCCTTCGCACTTTTCACGACCGGAGAGCGCGCGTCACCTTTTTTATACAAATCCACAACCAGCCGGTAACCGATACCATGCCTGGGCGGCAGCAGGAAACTCTTGGGTTGCACGGCGCTGGTCAGATCAAAAACTACACGCACGCCATCCTTGCCGTGATGACCGGTGCGCAGTGTCTTGAGAATTCCCGTATCCGTGGGTTCGGAAAAATTGGACGCAAGTGAAGCATTGCGCAAATCCAGGACAAGCCGATCCGGCTTCGCCAACTCGAACAGGCTGTAATCCAGCGATGAGGAAAGTTCAAAGGTGGCGCGAAGATGATCGTCGATCTGGGTCACACGCACAGAGCGAATTTCCCCAGCGTGCGCAAACGACACCAAGGCCAGCAGCATGATGCCGCTCGCGATCCGCAATAGTCGATTGGTCGCATCGCCTCTCATAGCGCCGTATTCAAGCGCAGTACGGCCAAAATTTCAAGCAGTTTCTCTTTATAAATCGAAGTTTTATACGGATTTACTGTATTTGAGGTCAGGAGTAATCGCTAACTGCCTGTGTAGAAGGGAGTCTACAAGCTGAACACCGAGTCGGATAACCAGCGTGCAGCGACCTCGGTCAAGGGCTCAAAGCCCAAATCGCGACCGTGTTCCGCATGCGCCAGATGCACGCCCAAATCCCCTTGGGGAATCGCCCTGCCCGCCCGCTCCGGCCATTCGATCAACCACAAAGTTCGGGCGCCATCGAGATCGCCCAAACCCAGCCATTCAACTTCATCGATTGCCGCAATGCGATACAAATCCAGATGTTGGATCGCCAGTGGCCCGACGTTGTACGACTCGATCAGGCTGTAGGTCGGGCTTTTCACCCGTGCGACCACGCCCAGCGCACGCAACAGCGCGCGTGCAAACGTGGTTTTGCCCGCTCCCAGCGCACCTGCCAGATAAATGACGCCGCCGCCGCCAAGGGCAGGTGCGAGCGCGTGCGCGATTTGCACAAGTCGTGCTTCATCGATCTGCCTGAACTCAATGGTAGACGAATCAACCATTGACGATTTGCGCGTTACGCAAGCGGCGCAAGGGCAAAAAGAGATCGCTGGCCACAAGCCCGGCTTCTCCGCCTTCCCCGGCAGCCGCATCGCCCGCCTGCGCGTGCAGCGCCACACCCAGTCTTGCGGCACGCCAGCAATTGAGGCCTTGCCCCATCAAACCCGCAATGACGCCCGTCAGCACGTCGCCCATGCCGCCGGAAGCCATCCCCGGATTGCCCCAAGGACATACCAGCACACCACCTTCCGGATGGGCCACGAGACTTCCAGCGCCCTTGAGTACGGCGACCGCGCGATAGCGCCGTGCCAACGCGATCACCGCGGCAAAACGATCGCGTTGGATGGTCGCGATATCGCAATCGAGCAAGCGCGCAGCTTCGCCAGGATGCGGGGTAATGATCGCGGGCTTGGGCAATCGACGTGGATTTCGTACCAAAAGATTCAGACCGTCCGCATCGAGAACGGTGGACTTGCCTGCATCCAGCGCAGCCTGCCACAGCGTTTTCGACCATTCGCTGTCGCCCAATCCAGGGCCGAGCGCGACAACATCGGCGCGTTGCAGCATTAATTCCAGCTGCGCCGCATCGGCTACGCCTTTTGCCATCAATTCGGGACGCCCCGCATTGAGTGCGCCTACATTTTCTGCGCGCGTCGCCACGCTGACCAAGCCGGCACCAACCCGCAATGCGCCTTCGCCACACAGGCGAATCGCACCGCCCATGCCGATGTCGCTGCCAATAGCCAGAACGTGCCCGAACAGACCTTTATTCGCGTCGCGCTGGCGTGGCGGCAGCCAGCGCATCATGCGCCGCATCACCATGAGACGCGTATCGGCAAACGTGGATTTGAAGACGCTGTCGGGCAACCCCAAGGCATCCAAAAACAATTCGCCGCAATGGTCTGGCGCCGATCCGGTAAACAAGCCGCGCTTGTGCGCGACAAAACTCACTGTCGCCGCCGCACGCACCGCAATGCCCAATACACTACCGCTATTCGCATCGATACCCGACGGCAGATCCACAGCCAGCATCGGGCGATCGCTGGCGTTCATGCATTCGATCAGGGTGCGCGCATCGCCATCGATGGCACGCGTCAGGCCGGTACCGAACAACGCATCGACATACACATCAGCCAGCGGCAACGGCGCATCGGCACCTTGAGTTTGCCCACCTGCAGCGCTCCACCGCGCGCAAGCACGTTCCGCATCACCCGCCCGGGCCGGCGGTGCCAGCGCAACCACGAACGCCTCCAAACCTGCTTCGCGCACCAGGCACGCCAGCAGATAGCCGTCTCCGCCATTGTTGCCGGCACCGCAGAACACCGCGATACGCCGGGCTTGCGGCCACTTGCTACGCAGCACGCGCCACGCCGCCGCCGCGGCACGTTGCATCAGCTCGTAACCGGGAATTTCCAGCGTTTCGATCGCGCAACGGTCGAAATCGCGAACTTGCGTGGTGGTGTAAAGGCGGCTGCTCATCGTCGCCCGATTATACTGATCGCGTGGACACTATCGATTATTCGCAACTTGCCGCCGATATCCGCGACTGGGGCATCGAACTGGGCTTTCAGCAGATCGGCATCGCCGCTACCGATCTGGATTGCGACGAGACCCGCATGCTGAACTGGCTTGATGCCGGCCACCACGGGCAAATGGACTACATGCAACGCCATGGCGTAAAGCGCAGCCGTCCATGGGAATTGCATCCGGGTACCCTACGCGTGATCTCGGTGCGCATGGACTACGACCCACCGGCCGCGCGCGACCCGTGGGAAGTGCTCGACGATGCAACGCTCGGCTACGTATCGCGCTATGCGCTCGGGCGCGATTACCACAAGTTGATGCGCATGCGCCTGCAAAGACTTGCCGATCGGATCAGTGAAACAGTGGGGCCATTCGGACATCGCGCGTTCGTCGACTCGGCCCCGGTGCTGGAAAAAGCCCTGGCGCGCAATGCCGGTCTCGGCTGGATCGGCAAGCACACCCTGCTGCTCAACGCGCACGCCGGTTCCTGGTTTTTCCTCGGCGAATTGTTTGTCGACCTGCCGTTGCCGGTGGACTCGCCCGCCACGGATCATTGCGGCACCTGCACGCGCTGCATCGAAGTGTGTCCCACCCAGGCCATCATCGGCCCGCAACAACTCGATGCGCGGCGCTGCATTTCGTATCTGACCATCGAATTGCGCAGCAGCATTCCGGTTGAATTGCGCCCGCTGATGGGCAATCGCATCTACGGTTGCGACGATTGTCAGTTGGTGTGCCCGTGGAACAAATTTGCGCACAAAAGCGCCGAGCCGGATTTCATCGCACGCAATGGCCTGGATGCGCCGGCCCTCACCCAACTGTTTGCCTGGAGCGAAGAAGAATTCCTCAAGCGCACCGAAGGATCGGCGATCCGCCGCATTGGTTACGAATGCTGGTTGCGCAACATTGCCGTGGCTTTGGGCAACGCGCCGGCGACGCCCGAGGTGCTCGCGGCATTGACTTCGCGACGCGAACATCCATCCGCGCTGGTGCGCGAGCATGCGGAGTGGGCGCTTGGCGAACAGGAACGAAAAGCAGCGCCTGCTTTTTCTTCCTTGCAGCCGATGGAAAGCAAAGGCACTGGATTGCCGCCTACGCGGGAATGACGGGCTTTTGATTTTCCGATTCCCGATTCCCAGCACCTTCCGATTTCCGATCCCTACTCAAGCCGACTGCTTCGGAATCGAATTCTTGGTGTGGCTGAGCGTATTGTCGTGATTGACGTAACCCAGGGTCGGTTTGAACTTCGCCAGTTGCGCCTGATCGATTTGCACCTATGCGCAAATGATGACGATATCGCCAGGTTCGGCGCGATGCGCGGAGACACCGTTGACCGAAATGATGCCCGAGCCTTCGTTGGCGTGCATTTGCACGGCAACCTCACGTTGATCATGGGTGTCGCATTTTTGCGACACAGAAATGTCGCGGTTCTGCGGCACAGCACGAGTTATCCGGCAGCATCCCCACATCCGCAAGCCAAGCACACGACAAGACTCAACAATGCCCAGAGAATCACGTCTAAGTAATGAATATTCCAGACAAAAAAAACCCTCGTCGAATTCGACGAGGGTATAATTTCGGAGTGACGATTACCGATTGAAACGCCCTGCTACCCTTGGTCAACAACATCGCGTTGCGAAAACCACGACAGCAGTTGCGAGCCTACCACAAGCTTCGGCAGGTTTCCATACACCACGACTAATCCTTGCAGGCGACGACACGCAGCATCGGCCGGGCGAATCAATTACGGATGCAACCAGCCGGAATCGCCTTCCGTGTAGCTCTCGTTCTTCCAAATTGGAACACGCGCTTTCACCTCGTCGATGATGTAGCGGCATGCGGCGAACGCGGCATCGCGATGGGCGGCGCTGACGCCGACCCAAACCGCGAGATCGCCGATTTCCAATGCGCCGACGCGATGCACGCAGCGCGCCTGGATGATGTCGAATTGGCGCTTTGCCTCATCGAGAATTTTTTCGCCTTCAGCCTGTGCCAGTGCAGGATAAGCCTGATAGGCCAATCCGTGCACGCTGCGCCCGTCGTTGTGGTCGCGAACGCGGCCATCGAACGTGACGCAGGCACCAGCGCCGGCGTGCGCAAGTTCGCGCGTCAGGGCTTCGACATCGACTCGGCTATCGCTCAATTGAAACACCCAATCAGCCTCCCGATATCGGCGGCAGAAACGCGACTTCGTCACCATCGACCAAGGTGCGATCCCACGATGTGAATTCGCCGTTGACAGCGACGCGCAGGCGTTCCGGATCGAAGCTAAACCCGTGTTGTTGACGCAACTGCGCGTACAACTCGCGCGCATCCGTGCTGGTAGCAGTACATGTCTCGCTATCGCAACCGGCCGCGTCGCGCAATGAGGCAAAATAGAGAATCCGATAATTCATGCGGCAATTGTACCGCCGCGCACTTGTCGCTTGCCGCCGGCTTTCTCCAACAGGCGTACTTCGGCGATGACGATCTCGTGCGACAACGCCTTGCACATGTCATAGACCGTCAGCGCAGCGACCGATGCGCCCGTCAACGCTTCCATTTCGACACCGGTCTTGTGCGTGATGGCAACTTCGCAGCGAATGCATAGCTCGGCAGGCGCGCTGAATTCGACCACAAAATCACAACGCTCGATGGCCAGTGGATGACAGAACGGAATCAGTTCGTGGGTGCGTTTGACCGCCATCGTACCGGCGATGATCGCGGTATCAATAATCGGCCCCTTCTTCGAGTGCATGCCTGCGGCACGCAACTGCCGGGCGACATCCACCGGGAAATGCACCAATGCCTGCGCAATGGCGTGCCGAGATGTCGCCTTCTTTGCGCCAACATCGACCATGCGCGGTCGATTGTCAGGTCCGACATGGCTCAATTGGCGCGTTTTCGCCAGGGTCTTTTTCATCATCCACCTATGGCGAACATTTCGACCTTCGCGTTCGCGCCTTTGGCACGCAGCTGCGCGCGCAGCTCGCTGTAGCGATCGTCGCGCTGCGTCCAGCGTGCGCGCACCAGTTCCACCAGTTGCGCATCGTCGGCGCCTGCCCGCAATGCCTCACGCAGGTCGTAACCGTTGGCCGCGAACAGGCACGTATACATTTTCCCATCGGCCGACAAACGTGCGCGCGAACAATCGCCGCAAAACGGTTGCGATACCGAGCTGATGAAACCGACTTCACCGGCACCGTCGGCAAACGCATAGCGTTGCGCGACCTCACCGCGATACGCCGGTGCCACTTCCGCCAGCGGCCAGCGCGTGTGGATGCGCTCGACTATTTCAGCGCTGGACACGACACGATCCGCACGCCAACCATTGAGCGTGCCGACATCCATGTACTCGATGAATCGCATGGTATGTCCGCTGCCTCGAAATCGTTCGACTATGTCCAGCAACTGGCCATCATTGACGTCGCGCATCACCACGCAATTGAATTTGATGGAACCAAATCCAGCCGCTTCAGCAGCGGCGACGCCGGCAAGTACTTCCTCAACAGTGCCACGCCCTCCCGAAAGCGTTTTGAACGTCGCCGCATCGAGCGTATCCAGCGAAATACTCAGGCGCTTCAAACCAGCCTCGCGCAGCGCTGAGGCGAAACGCGGCAGCAGCACGCCATTGGTGGTCAGCGCCAGATCTTCCACACCAGGAATCCGTGCCAGCATCCGCACGAGCTCCGGCAACTCGCGACGCAGCAACGGCTCACCGCCAGTCAAGCGCAATTTGCGCACGCCCAACGCAACAAATGCGCGTGCGATGCGCTCGATTTCCTCGAAGCGCAAGCGCTGCGATTTGGTGAGGAAGACATGATCATGCGCGTATTGATCTTCCGGCATGCAATACGGGCATCGGAAGTTGCAGCGGTCGATCACCGAAATGCGCAAATCGTGCAATGGCCGCTGCCGCGTATCGCGCGGCAAGGAATCAACCAGCTGATGTTCAATCGGGACTTGCGTCATTCGACAGGCCTCGCAACAGATTCCGGCAATGAAAATATTTCGTCCGGCTTGGCTACACGGTAACCACGCCCGGTCAGGGTCGCGCCATCCGCCGCGCTGGAATAGTGATACAACGCCATGCGCTCGCGCTGCGAAGTTGAATACTCACGCTCGACATCATCGATGCCGGTATGCGAGGGATTGCCAACCAAGCCGCAATCGTGCGCGATCAGTGCGGGCTCCGGCGCATATCGTGCAAGCATCTCCGGTACCGGCCGGGTATCGCCGGTCCAGGCGAACGACCCGCGCAGCGCAATACCGAATGACGTCATCGGCGCATGATGTCGGGTTGGAAACACGTCGAACCAGATTCCCTCATACCAGAATCCGCGTGAACACGGGACCAGGTGAAATGCGTCCCAGAAATTGGCGCCGCCTTCGGCCAGCACTTCGGGATAATCCGCCACCCGCGCTTGCAGCAGCGGCACCAGTGCGGCGTGTGCGAACAGTTTGATGCTGCCCCTGGTCGCGGCATCAAAATACGTGCGGAAGAACAGGCGCTCCAATCCGCCAACATGATCCATATGCGTATGGGTCAAGTACACGGCGCGTGGCACCACGCCATAGACCTCAAGATAGCGCGTCAAGGTCTCCGGCCCGCAATCAATCAGCAACAAGGCACTGCCATCGCGTTCCAGCACCGCGCCGGCCGAACCCAGTTCAACCGCGTTCGCCGAACCGACGCCGAGAAAGCGCAATGTCAGGTTCATGTGGGCGATTTCTCTTGCGCAATCAACTGGGCGAAACGTTGTTCATAGTCGTGCATCAATGCTGACCAAATGGACTGTTCGAATGTTGCATCGTCGCTCTCCCCAGACGCACGCAGTTTCAGCAACGAGCGCTTCAGTCGACTCAGATTCGCCAACTGCCAGAGGCGTGCAGGTGGACGCAATTCGCCGCGATCAAAATCCACGATCCATACGTTCTCATCGTCAAGCAAAATATTGTGCGCATTCAAATCCGCGTGATACACACCTGCGGCGTGGAATTCAGCGATGGACCGTCCCACCTTTATCGCGACCGATTTATCGCAACGTCCGTGTCTGACAAGTGTTGCAAGCTCCTGCGTATTGGCGATCCGACGCGTGATCAGATCGGCACGATAATGTACGCCTTGCTTGCGGTAGCGCGCCGCAACCGGAGCCGGTACGTGCATGCCGCGACCCGACAATTCTGCCAGTAACCGAAATTCTGCAAAACCGCGCGTACGCTCGCCCCCCGTCCACAAGTAACGATCGCCCATCACCCGCGCGACCATGCCGCCGCGCCGATAATGCCGCAACACGCAATCGCCGAACGGAGCGCGCACGTAGCTGACCCCGCCGCGGCCACCTTGCACATCATCGGCTCTGGATTGCGCGCGCCAGTAGTTCGCGTCGAACCAGCGCGGATCGAATTTGTCCGCCACTGCCGCGTCGAACACAATCGCTCCATCGGCGCTGGACTGGAGTTGTGCCTGTATCATCAAACCTTCGCCGTTGCTTGTTGCTTCGGCATGAGTGTACCAAGCCCGTATGCCTGCAACGTCATTTTCGTTATCCCATCCGCCCGGTGCGTTATGTCTGCTGCGCACTTCAGCGCTTGGCGATGCGAGCCACGTAGTGCCGCTGGTACGCACGTTGCAGCGCGAATGGCCGCAAACCCAGCTGACCTGGATCGTGGGTAAACTGGAACACAAACTCGTCGGCGATATCGCTGGCGTCGAATTTCTCATCGCGGACAAAGCCACCGGCTGGCGTGGTTTCATGGCGTTGCGTCAACAATTGCGCGCGCGCCGCTTCGATGTCCTGCTGCATCTGCAAATCGCGTTGCGCGCAAATCTGCTCAGCACGCTCGTGCATGCGCCGCTGCGGATCGGCTACGACCGCGCGCGCTCGAAGGATTTGCACGGGGCATTCATCAACCGACGTATCGATGCACGCAGCGGGCAACATGTGCTCGATGCGATGGCGAGCTTTCTCGAACCGCTGGGTTTGCAACAGACTCAGGTGCGATGGGACATTCCCATCCCGGAATCCGCACAGGAGTTCGCGGCCAAACACCTGCCCGGCGACGCACCCACGCTGCTGGTCAGTGCGTGTTCCAGCCACGCCTTGCGCAACTGGAACGCCCCCGGCTATGCCGCCGTCATCGATCACGCGGCGACAAGACTCGGCTGGCGCGTCGCGCTGTGTGGCGGACCGAGCGCCTATGAACGCGCGTTCGGCGATGCCATTGTGGAAAAAGCCACAAATAAACCCATCGATCTGATCGGCCAGGACACGCTCAAGCAGTTTCTCGCGCTGGCAAGCCGCGCCACGGCGGTACTGACGCCCGACTCAGGCCCTATGCACATGGCCAACGCTGTCGGTACTCCCGTGATCGGCCTGCACGCGGCCAGCAATCCGAATCGATCCGGCCCCTACTCCGACCGCCGCTGGTGCGTGGATCGCTACGACACTGCCGCACGTAAATTTCGCGGCAAACCTGCTACGGAATTACCCTGGGGCACGAAGTTGGAATATCCCGGCGCGATGGATCTAATCGAAACCGAAGCGGTGATTGAACGATTGGACGCGTTGGCCGCGACCCATCGAGCATCGTAGGACAGCCAGGACCGTAGGCTGGGCATTCATGCCCAGCAAAATCCGTGTCGTCGTGGAGCATCGCGATATCGCCGCTCCAACGAATCAGCAATTACCGATAATCCTGATACGACTTTTCCTCAACCAGACGCGAGCCGAGCTTGACATTGATCTCGCGCTTCACCGCCGCACGTTCATCGTTACGCACATAAACCGAGCGCGCCAGCTCGACGAACTTCGCATCGAACTCCTGCGCCTTTTCCTTGACGCGAATATGGTCTTCGATATCCCACAGCGACTCGTTGACCGCCTTGAGTCGCGCGCGTTCATCGGAAATGTCGGGCGTTGAGGCTGGATTCTGCGCCCAGGTCGTGTTGAGCAATTCGAGTTCGTCGCGAACGTTGGCAAGCTTGGCAGCATCGCGAATCTGCGCAGATTTGATCTCCAGGATCGTGATCTTGTCGATCAACTCGCCGAAGGAAACAGGAACGGAAATCAGACTCATGGCACCGCCAAGTCGAGGAAACTTGGGATTGTAGTAGGTCGCGCGTGCGTCGCAAAGCGACGAACAGTTGTTTATCGCTCGTGCGCCCCGTA
Organism: Rudaea sp.; assembly: GCA_039935035.1. Taxonomy (GTDB): domain Bacteria; phylum Pseudomonadota; class Gammaproteobacteria; order Xanthomonadales; family Rhodanobacteraceae; genus Rudaea. Next base: position 24,250 of record JBDTLA010000160.1, read on the forward strand.
TCATTCGCGCCCTTCGACGCAATACCCCCGGAGAGGTGGCAGAGTGGTCGAATGCGCCGGATTCGAAATCCGGTTTACGGTTTCGCCGTAACGTGGGTTCGAATCCCACCCTCTCCGCCAATCGGTTATCGCCCGAATCTCAAAGTGGGAGTCGAACCCACGAATCAGGAATGTCAGGTTCGACAAATCGTCAGGATTGACGATTTGTGCAGCGCAGCTGCCCGAAGGG
>JBDTLA010000161.1:0-3376 GCA_039935035.1 Rudaea sp.
GTTTGACGATCTGGTAGCCATAAAGCGGCGCACGTGCACGCGCCAGGACGCCGAGCAACACTAGCGAAACGATGCCGGCAGAAAGCTCCTTGTGGAATTTGCGCAAATGGCTTTCGGTATCGTCCACGTTGTGATTGACCTTGCCGTAGAAGCAAGTCAACTATAGTGTTGAGTTAATACTAGTGAATGAGCCGAAAGTCATGCATGGCTTCGGCTGCGAATGCGCGACGGGCAAAAGATCGCGGGACTGCATTGAATACGCACGAATCATCGACCACTGCCGTTCGCTTTAGCGTAACGCCGAAGGCAACAAGTCCACGAGTATGTTTCGAATTCGCTACGCTGCGCTCAACGCGGACAGTCGTAAGTTGATGCGTGCTGGTTCAAGTGCAGGGTAAGCCAAACGCATAGCGCAAGGACCCGATGCGCGTCTCTTGCGGCGCCTCCTGCGCTGCGCCACTACCACTTCTCCCCTATCGCTCGCGATCGGGAGAGGGAAGGGATGAGGGGGCAGCGCTAGGTACTGCCGGAACGATATGGCAATTCTTCCCCCTCACCCAACCCTCTCCCCCAAACAGGCTTGGGGGCGAGGGCTTTCAACTATTCGCCGCCGCGCGTCGGCGAATGATCAACCACCTTGACATGCCGCATTACAGATCAGGTTCGCCGGGCTTTTCAGCCCACTACTGGCTTGGGTCGCGATGGCTGTCATCAAACGCGTAACGCTCTTCGATGTCGCGGCGAATCTCGACGCAATCGGATATGGTCGACTTGCAACGCGCAGCGTAGGCCGCACGCACGTAGGCAAGGAACGAATTCTGGATGCCACCTTTCAGGCTGGCATCCATGAGGCGCAGGCTGGTCTCTTGTTCGCCGGCATAATAAAGCCGCCCCTCCGCGGTCATGGTGATTTTCTCGTCGATGTCGAACGCCATGTAGTCCCTGCTGCGCACGACGATTGCGTTCTCGGCCGGTGCCATGACTCCGCCGCACGAAGGCACGACGAAAGTCGACAAACCCGAACCACGCGCATACGTGGCCGCATCGCTGCCGTCGGACACCAGCGTAAACGCAATCCCCAACGCCGGATCGTCAGACGATTTCGAATTCAGCAATGCCTTGGCAAATTTGCAATCGTGGAGGCAATTTCCGCTGACTACATTTAATACCACAGCCTTGCCGTACCACAGCTCGCGCGGAGCGACCGCCTTGAAGTCATCCAGGCAGCGCTGCGCGCGTTGCCGATGCGCCGCCAACGCCAGCACCACCCGGTTCGGACGATTCGTCGCCTCGGCGCGGTCGGCCTTGTCTCGTACCTCGGCCATTTCCCAAGGTGTCGGCTTGGGATGGATCAGTTCCAACCACTGCGGCGCGATCGCGGTCACGCCGAGCACGATCACGAGCGGCCATAATGCGAGGCGCAGCAAAAGCGCAAGCGCCGTCGGAATACGGCGTCGGGTGGTTGAAGACTCGGACATAGGCTGGCAACCGGGCTAGAAGCTGAAAAGATTCCGTGCAAAACAACTTGCAGTCGAGCTTTGCATCCTGCGCCGCGACGATCCGCTAATTGTTGAATCGTTGCAACCAGGCGTCGCCGTCACCCCGCAAGCTTTTGCGAAACCAATCGATTGTTACTGACGCCGGACTCTGCTGCTTTCGCCAATGACTTGACCCCAAACTCGTAAACGCGTTGAACACTCAAAGGCAAAACTCAAGACCTGCCCCACGCCTCTGACCCCACGCCTCTTTTCGACCCTAAACTCTTTGAAACTCATTGCGGTTTCTGTGCCGTCAAAGATCGTCCCACGGCGACGAACCGAACCGGTCGGCGAAAATAAGATCACCCGGAAGAGAGTTGGCTTCGACCGCGCCGATGTCACAACGAGTGGGGCCGGCGCTGGTCGAATCAGGGCGCACTGCGCCACGCTGATCAACGATTGGCATTTCGTTCGAATAGGTGCACGGAACCGCGTTGATTGCCGCGCTGCCCGGGCCCGGCATCAGCGTACGCGAGAATCCGCCGTTGTTGGCTAGTGCGCCGAGCTTGGGATCGCCCGCATAGTTCGGGCTAAGACCACAGCCGGCGCCGAGGGACGCACAGCCGCCCTGGATGATGCTGTAAGACAGATCGTTAACGCCAACGCCAGTCACAAACAATTCCGGGCCGCTGGGCGTCGCGATGTCACCCCACAGAATCGAATTGAGCAGCAGGACGTTTGCCCCCGCGTTGTAAATCGCAGGACCCAAGGCGGCGCTGTTGCCGTTGAAGGTGGCGTTGACCAATATCGGGCTGGTGACGGTGCTAGCCCTGGTGTAGATCGCACCACCGTTGGCGCTGGCGCTGTTGCCGTAGAACGTGACGTTGGTCAGCCTCGAACTGCTGCCACTACCGCTAGGGATATTGTTGTAAATCGCACCACCGTTGACGGCGCTGTTGCCGTTGAAGGTGACGTTGGTCAGCAGGGAACTGCTTGCGGTGGTACTGAGATCGTTGAATATCGCGCCACCATTGGAGGCGCTGCTGTTGCCGCTGAAGGTGACGTTGGTCAGCACCGGGCTGCTGGTGCCGGCCAGTTGGGCATTGACGTACAGCGCGCCGCCGAATTGGGTCGATCTGTTGCCGATGAAGGTGACGTAGGTAAGCGTCGGGCTGCTTAAACCACCGGAGTAGGCCTCAAGCGCCATCGCACCGCCAAGGTACGCCCTGTTGCCACTGAACACGAGTCTCGCGAGAGTCGGGCTGCATTCGTTGCCCGCGCTGATGGCCACGCACTCCAGCGCGCCGCCCCCCACCGCAGGATTAGCGGTGTTGGTGTAATCGCCACCGGTCAGGGTGAAGCCATCCAGCACGGTGCTCGCCGTGACCTGCACGCCTGCGGAGCCGGACATCACGACGATTTGGTGGGAGTTGCTGCCAACGATGTTGCTTGAGTCCGAATCGACGCCATTCGAGCCGGTGTCGTTGTTGTCGATGTCGCCGGACAGAATCGTCACATGGGTGGTTGGATTGCGCGCATCGCGACTGGTCTCGCCACCGGCAAAACCGCCGTAGATCGCCACGTTAGGCCCGACAACGAAGCTGGCATTTTGGTTGCCGGCCGCCTGCCTGTAGATGCCTTTGGCCACCCAGATCTCTGCGCAATTGGCACTGGTGGCCAGCGCCGAGTTCAGATCGGAGTACGCATTGGTCCACTAGGCACCCGTGTTGGCACCGGTGGCGGCACCGTTGACATAACAAACTGCCGCCGTAGCGGTCAATGCCCACGGCATGGTCAGCAACGCAATGCAGACGACCAACCAGCCTCGCCGTGCCTGTGGCGCAACCATACAGACACTCAGCGCTGCGTGCGCGCCGGCAAGTCGATCAACGTGCATC
>JBDTLA010000162.1:0-12041 GCA_039935035.1 Rudaea sp.
CCACTCCAGTTGCCATGCACTGACAAGAAAACTTGACGTGCCGCCCCGGAAACGCACAAACGGCACGCGTAAAATTTCCCGTCCGTTGCGGCGCCAATCCCTTGTTTTGCTCCGCTTTTCTCGCCGCCTGACTGCCGGCGGGCGCAGCCAGCATGGTATGCTTGCCGCGCTGAGTCAGGTGCGACGGGGGGATGGGCTTTCCGCTCGGCGTCTGGCTGTGGAATACGAGCGCAACGTGATCGAAATCCCCGGATACCGCATTCTTCGTCAGCTTGGCCGTGGCGGCATGGCCACGGTGTATCTTGCTACGCAGGAATCGGTGCAGCGCGATGTGGCGCTGAAGATCATGTCGCCGCAATTGCTGGCCGATCCGGATTTTGGCGAGCGTTTCCTGCGCGAGGCGCGCATCGCGGCAAAGCTGCACCATCGCCATGTGGTCGGCGTGCACGATGTCGGACGCCACGGCAATTATCACTACATCGCGATGGAATTTTTGGGTGGCGGTACGCTGCTGAACCCGGATGGTTCGTCGCGGCCACTTGATTTCGCCTTGCGCACCACGCGCGAGATTGCCTCGGCGCTGAACTACGCGCATTCCAAGGGTTTCGTCCATCGTGACGTGAAACCGGACAACGTGCTGATGCGCGACGATGGCAGTGCGGCGCTGACCGATTTCGGCATCGCCCGCGCCAGCGATTCTGCCACGCACATGACCCAGACCGGTACTGTAGTCGGCACGCCGCATTACATGAGTCCGGAACAGGCGCGCGGGCGTTCGCTCGACGGTCGCGCGGATTTGTACAGCTTGGGGATCATGTTGTACGAAATGCTGGTCGGGCGCGTGCCCTACCAGGCCGACGATTCGCTCGCGGTCGGCATCATGCACATCACCCAGCCGGTTCCGCTGTTGCCGGATCGATTCGCCGCAATTCAACCTTTGCTCAGCCGATTGCTTGCCAAGCAGCCCGAAGACCGTTTCCAGAACGGCGATGCGGTGGCCGATGCGATTGAGCAGATTGAGCTTTCGATGAGCGACGGCGGCTCGATGATCCGCCGCTTTGCCAATGAGAACGACAACACCCAAGTGCTTGCCCCGGACGCTGCCACCTGCGCATTGCCGGCAGTATCCGTCCCATCACGGGTAGCGACGCCGCGTTCGACGCCGGCGCCGGGTGCGGGTGGTCAGCGCTATCGTTCCGAGCCCAGTATGGGCAGTCTCGACGCTGTCGCTGCCACGCCGCAATTGCGGCCGATGCCGTATCGCGCAACGCCGCGACCGGCGAATGCGGGCAAGCCACAACGCGGAAGCCGCGTCTGGCTGTATGCCGTGATCGCCGTCATCGTTCTCGGTGTCGCAGGGTTTAGTTTGTGGTACTACCAGAATCGGTTGCGTGGGTTGTTGCCGAATACCGAACTCAATACCCTGATTTCGCGTGGGCAGAAGGCGTTGATTGCCGGCGCGCTGATTGGCCCTGGCAGTGCGCGCGAAATGTTTGAAGGTGCGCGCGCCCTGGATATCGACAATGACCAGGCACGCAAGGGCTTGAACGAAGTCGGGCGTCGACTCATCGAGCAAGGTCATGCGTCGGTCGTGCAAGGCGACTTTTCTGCGGCAGACAAGGATCTGGTCGCCGCTGACGAAGTGCTTGGCGGCGGTGCCGACGTCGATAGACTCAAGGACGACCTGCATACGGCACGCACGCGCAATACCAAGAGCGGGCATTTGCTCGCCGATGCCGATGCCGCGCTCGCGGCCGGACACCTGTTCGGCAGCGGCAGCGCTGCGGCAATTTATCAGCAGGTGATGGATGCCGATGCGACCAATGCGCTGGCCTTGAATGGATTGCAAAAAGTCGCCAAGGCTGCTGCCCAGCAGGCGCGCGACGCGATTGCCGCTGGCGATATCGTCCAGGCCAATCAGCACATTGCCGACCTGACCCGGTTGTCGCCGAACAATCCGTCCATTCCAGAACTGCGCGCGGCGATTGCCAACCAGCACGCCGACGCAAGCCAGGCGCAGGAAATTCAGCTCACCCAGGCCGAGGCGCAGCAGCGTGCCGGCAAGCTTGCCGGCGACGATGGTGCGATCGCGCTGTTCCATGCCGTGCTCAAGCACGAGCCAAACAATGTGCGCGCCAATACCGGGTTGCAAAAAGCGGCACAAACCCTGATCGCACAAGCTAATGCCGCACTCGACGACGACAACACCGTCCAGGCCGGTAAGTTGCTGCTGCTCGCGTCGGATGCGAGCCCGGATTCGCGTCAATTGCGTTTCGCGCAATCGCGCCTGCGCGAGGCGCGCGAGCGCCTGGACATCTCCAAGCAACAGGCCCAGATTTCGCCCGCGCAAGCCGCGCAGATTCAGCAATTGATCGCAGCCGGCGAGCGCGCACTGGCCGCGGGTAACCTCATCGTGCCGCCGATCGACAGCGCGTTCGACAAGTTCCGCGCAGTACTGCGTATCGATCCGAAAAATGCGCAGGCCACGGCCGGGCTCGGGAAAATCGCCGCGCGTGCCAAGCCGCTGTTCGACCAGGCGATCAAGAGCGGTCACCCCAAGCATGCGCGGGGATTCATCGATGCAATTTCACAAGCGGACCCGAGCGACAAATCGGTCGACTCAATGCGTGAACGACTGGCCAACGTGTTCCTCGACGATGCCGAAAAAAGTATCAATAACAGCAATCATGCCGATGCCGAATACGATATCAAGGCCGCACGCGAGCTGGCCCCGAACAATCCGCGCATTGCGCCGACGGACATGAAATTTCAGGCCATGCCGGGCGGTTGAGTGGAGGGTCGGTGGGTTGACGAAATTGCAGGACGGCGGGATACGCTGCGCTACTCGCGCCCTACATTTTCGGGTCGGACGGGTGTAGCCGCGCAGCGGCGCATCCCGCCGCTGACGACGTCCGATTAACGGCCAGCCGCCAATATCCGCACCAGCGCAGCGCGCGCGGCATCGAAGGAAAAGTGTTCGCGCACGTTGTTCAGACCGTTGTCGGACAATTGTTTCCACAATGCAGCATCGTTGTAGACGCGTACGATGGCTGCGGCGAAGTCCGCCGGAGAATCCGCAACCAGTACGTCGGGATTGTCGCTGTCGATTTGCGTGCGCACGTGCATGCCTTCGACCGCGCAGCTGGTCGCAACCACCGGTAGACCGTAACTCATGGCCATGTTCACCTTGCCCTTGACGCCGGCGCCGTAACGTAGCGGCGCTAGCGCGAGACGGCTGGCATCCATGAACGGTGCAATGTCTTCGACGAAGCCGTGCACGATCACGCCATCGTGCGCCAGCTCGAGAATCTGCGCCGATGCCTTGCTGCCGATGACATGGAATTGAATGCTGGGCAGCTGCAAACGCACCAACGGAAACACGTCGTTGACGAACCAGAGTACGGCATCGGTATTCGGCGGATGCTGGAAGCCACCGATGAAAACGAGATCATGGCGCGCGTCGAATTCGCGGCGACGGCCATGTACCTCGTGTACGTTGGAAAGCACCTCGACGCGCGCTTGCGGAGCTTCGCGCGCGAGCAATTCGCGCTCGACGTGGCTGACCACGAGGCTGACGTCGCATTCGCGCATCAATTTCAGTTCCTGCAAACGCGTACGCCCGGCTTGCTGGCCCAGTTCACTACTGTTGGTCAGCGTTGCCGCACGTTGTTCGCGCAAATAGTGCAAATCCACCGTATCGAAAATCAGCCGGGCTTGCGCTGCGTATAAACGCGCTGCACCGATGTAATTGGCAGCGACGTAATGCCGCGACAATATGATCGCAGTGAGATCGCTGCCGCGCTCGCGCAACCACGCAATCGGATCGTTGACATACGGGTGATACAACACTTCGATGCCGAGTGCCTGCAACGCATGGGTATAGCGTCCGGCGTGTGCGCGATTGTCCGGCAGGAAACTCACCGCGTAGCCAAGCTGGCGCAACAGGCGCATCAGGTTGAGCATGCGCAACGAACCGGAATCCTGGTCCGGTGTCGGCGTGTAGGCATCCACGATCAGCACGCGACCAAGCGCGCGCCAACTCGCCGCCTTCAACGCCGCCTTCGCCGCATGGATTGGTGCCGGTTGCCGGACCAGTATATCTTTCCACTTTTCCAGGAACTTCTCGCGGTTGATGACCTGATAGCGCTTCATGCCGCTGCCGGTATCGGTGCCGGCAGTGATGCCCTCGAAATGGACCACGAGTGAGCGCGGTTCGTAGAAAACCTTCTTGCCGGCGGCGCGCACAGCGAATGCCAGATCCGTGTCTTCGTAATACGCCGGTGCGTAGCGCGTGTCGAAGCCACCCAGTTCACGGAACACGTCGCGCCGCAACATGATCGCCGCCCCGGAGCAGTAATCGACCTCGCGCCGAAATGCGTAGCGCGGATCGGCCGGGTCGTCGAGACGACCATAATTCCAGCCCGAGCCATCGCTGAATACGATGCCGCCGGCTTCCTGCAGGCGACCATCCGGATACACCAGTTGCGCCCCGACCAGACCTGCGTCGGGTTCTTCGGCGAAACATTGGAGCAACGCATCCAGCCAACCAGCGCTGACGACGGTATCGTTGTTGAGGAACACGATAAATTCGCCAATCGCCTGTTCGGCACCGGCGTTGCAGGAACCGACGAAGCCCAGGTTCTGCGCATTGCGCACAACGTGGATGCCACCGATCTCGGCCAATCGTGCTGGTGTCGAGTCGGTTGACGCATCGTCGACGACGATTACTTCGAAGGGGACGTCGCCAGCATGTTCGGCGAGCGAACGCAGGCAAGCCACGGTGTAGGCGATTTTGCCGAATACCGGCATCACGATTGAAACGCGCGGCGCCGCATTCGTCGGCACGGCGAACGGGGAGAAGTCCTCGCTCGGTGTGGTCGCGATTGGGGTTGCCGGCAACGTTGCGGGCCGCCGGAATTCGTCGGCGGCGCGCTTGAGCGTACCGTTGAGCCCGCGACTGGCAAGGCTGCCGCGGGTACGATGCAAGGTGGCGCGCAACCGCGACAGAGTGAATGCGATGCGCGTGCGTGCAGCACGCAGTTTGCGCTTGGCGTAGCGCAACGGTTTGGTCAGGCGCCAGGACAGACTCGAACGCATCAGGTCGCGTTCGTTGGCAATGTGGTCGCGGTCGGCGCTGACCTGTTCAAATTGTGGTCGCAGGGTTTCAAGCTCCGTGTTCAACGCAGCCGCCCATGCGCTGCGCGCATCGAATTCGCCGCGCAACTCGTCCATCGCGGTCACGGCACGCTCGATCTGGCGATTCAAATCGAACGCCCATTCGGCGCGCTGTTCCAGTTCGCCTTGGCGCGTTTCGATGTTGCCTTGCAATTCATCGATGCGGCGTTGTGCGGCACCGAGCGCGTCGGCCTGGGTTTGCACGATCAGGCGATCGGCATTGGCCTCAATCGGGACGAGTGCCGCAGTGTGCGGCGTTACCGTTGGCAGCAACGCGCGGTAATCGGCGGTCATGTCCGCGAGCGTACGCATGGGGCGTTTTGCCAGGTTCGAGCGCACGGTGTCGAGGGTTGCACGGTTGCCACGCAAGCGTGCAACCGTGGCCAGCACAGCGTTGGCGGTCGGTTCGGCAAGAAATCCGTCCACGCCATCGCGGATGCGCTCACCCAGCGCGCCGAGTTTCGTGGCAATGACGGGAATGCCGAAACTGCTCAATTCCGACAGCGTGTAGCTGAAGGTCTCGGCGAAATTCGGCAGAATCATTGCCGCATCCGGTGCGATGCGCGTCAGCAGTTGCGGCAGTTCGTCGCGCCGATAATTGAGCAGGATGTGCACGTCGCTGCAACCGAAGAATTCACGGCTCTCCGGTCCTGCACCGAGCAGGAACAACTCGGCATTTTCGCTGAGCGCGGGCAGCATCTCGCGCAGCAGGTGCGCGGCCTTGCCGCGCCGCACGCGGCCGAGCACGATCAGGCGCAGGCGTTCGCGTCGCGGTGGTGCCGGCAAGGGCAATTGTGCCGATGCCGGCCACGCGGCAAGGCCGTGCGCAATCACCTGTTGCGGCAGCGTCGACAAGCGTGGTTGCAGGCGCAGGAAGATGTCTATCGCCGCCTGACTGGGCGCGAGCAATGGCGTGTGCGCCTGCAATGCCGCGTCGGCGAGAGCCTCGCGTAGTGCCAACCAGTAATCCGGATCGCGCTCGGCAAATTCGAAACCGGCGTCGGTTGTGGCCAGGTCGGCGCGTAACTGTGCGGCGTCGAAAGTCAGCGAAGCATCGTCGAGATTTCGATGCAGCAGCGGCCACAGCGGATAAAAGTCGTGGATGAAATAGCTCGTCGGCAAGCCGGTGCGCAGTGCATCGAGGCTATGCCCAATTAGCGACGACACCATGATTGCATCGACGCAGAAATCACGACGGATGCCGTCGAGGAATTGACGGTAGCCGCGATGCGCGAAACTGGTGCTGGCGATCGGATCGGACAGTGGCAGTTGCCGCAGCGGCGGCTGCGAAAGCGTGGCGTCGTAGAGTTCGAGTACTTCGCCGTAGCGGCGCCGATCGAAATTCCCACGCGCGGTAAAAATCAGGTGATGTCGGTCGCTGTCGTTGGCGGCCAGGTCGCGCACGAAGCGCTCCGCACCACCGCCCCATCCGTGCAAGACGTGCAGCACGACTGGCTTGCCGTCCAGGCCCGGATAGAAATCCGCGAGGCTGAATTGGTTGTCAAGCGCCGCCGCGATGTGTTCGCGAAGCGCTCCCAAGGCCGATGGTGGTGCTGGATCGGCACCCGGCGCGGGCGACTTGGGGCCACGCAATGGCAAGGCCGGATCGGCGACGTACAGATAATCGAGCAGCACGCCTCGATCCGGGCCGACCATCGACGGCAAGGCGGCATTGTGGATTTTTTCGATATCGCACAAAGCCAGGGCTGCGCCGTTCCACGCGCTGAGCAGCGGCGAAATTGTCGGCCAATCCAACGCCGCGTGGGCACCGTGCAGGTAACACAGGGTATCGATGCACTGCGCATCGGCCGTGCTATGTGCTTCGGGTGGCAGGGGTGCGCGCGTCGGATCGATGTTGTCCAGCGCGCTTGCGACCAGCACGTGCGGCAATTGCAACGCGCCGCTCAGGCGCGAGTACCACCACGGTGGCAGTACGGTTGCGGCGCGCAACAAAATCAGATTGTCGCCGGGAAACGCCGCGGCCGCCGCGCGCAATGCAGCCGAAGCGTTGCGTGCGCCAGCCGCGGTTGCCACATCGGCACGCACGCCTGACGGCAGGCCGCGAGCGACCTGCGCCAGCCAGTCCGCATCCGGCGATACCGCGCCGTAGATGCAGACGCGAATCGCTGCGGACTGGTTGCTTTCCACGATAGTTTTAATCGTTCGCGGTTAGCGCCCGCGCCCCATGCTACCCATGGTTTCTTCGGAATAACCAGCCGGAATGGCGAAATCGCTCGCAGGCACACTGCTGGTGATCAGGCTCTTCAGCTCCACCGTCTCGCCGGCGCGACCGTTCCTGTAGCTGGTGATTTTGACGGGAAAGCGATCCATGGGCATGCCGCTAAGCGGCGACTTGAACATACCGGCGGACATTTTCTCGGTCATTGCTTTCAGCTGCTCGAACGCGCTGCGCATGGCAGCGGCATCGGCCGCAGTTATGCCCACGGCGCCAACTGGCGTGAGGCAGGAGTCGGCACTGCGCACGCCGTTGACTGCGGTGCTGTAGACCTCGCATGCGTGGCCACCGACGATTTCACGCACTCCGGTCGGCTTGATGCTGACATCGACGCTGGCGGCGCCCATGCCCGGCATGTGCTTGCCCATCTGCTGTTCGATCATGGCACGTTGCGCTGGCGGCAGATTGGCAAGCGCGGCCTGGGCTTGCTCCATTGCAGGGGCGACAGTTTCGGCCAATTTCGCCATGTCCATGAACTTCTTCTTGTCATGCATCAACACGATCATGCGGTTGCTGGACCCGTCGAACAGCATGCTGACGTTGCCGGCATCGGTGCGCATGCGGTTGCCGGACAATTCGATCCGCGACAGGGCTGGATCACCGTTACCGCCCTTGACCACGGCGAAGTCAGCGCGGAAATCCGCGTGTGCGGCAGTGCACAGGGCGAAACCGCAAATTGTCAGCGCAAGCGAAAGGGAATGTCGCATGGTCATCTCCTGAAGTCGGTTTAAATTGGTATGGGTGGATTATCCCGGAAGGGGGCGTGGCTGTCACCGCAAACGCCTGTTCTTGGCGCTGAATCGATCAGTCACGTTGAAGTAGTACTCTGGCGTTCAGCGTTGGTAGGTGCGTGGTTCGGGTAAACTTGACGTGCATTCCACCAATCGATTCCCACCTTGTCCGCATCGCGTTTCCTCTCAATCTGGCGTGTGTTCTGGCGTTTCGTGCGCGTTCCGTTCTGGCTGGCGCTCGGACTCGGCGTTGGTTTCCTCGGTCCCTACATGGTCTATCTCGACAGCCAGGTGCAGTCGCGATTCGACGATTTGGCGTGGACCGTGCCGAGCCGCGTGTTTGCGCGATCGCTGGATTTGCGCGTCGGAGTGCCAATGTCGGCGCAGGAACTGGAACTGGAACTCGACGCCTCGCGTTACCTGAAAACGGCGCAGGCGCGATCGACGGGGAGTTATTCGCGCGATGGCGATCGCTTCATCATCGTGCGCCGTGCGTTTTCGGATCTGGACGGGCGCGAGCTGGCGCGCGTGATTGCCGTGACGCTCAATGCCAACCGTGTGAGCGAACTGGTCGATGTGGCAAGCAAATCGCCATTGGCACAGGCGCGTCTGGACCCGGCCCGCATCGCCACCTTGTACGGCGAATCCCAGGAAGAACGCCAGGTCGTCGCGCTCGATCAGTTGCCAACGTTGCTGGTTACCGGATTGCAGGCGGTCGAGGATCGCGATTTCAAGCACCATCACGGCATTGCTTTCGGCGCAATCGCGCGCGCGGCATGGGTCGATCTGACGTCGGGTCGCGTGGCTCAGGGCGGCAGCACACTGACTCAGCAGCTGGTCAAGAATCTGTTCCTGGATCGCGGCCAGCGCTTGAGCCGGAAATTGAACGAAGCCTTGCTCGCGGTGCTGATCGAGGCACATTACAGCAAGGCTCGGATCCTGCAGGCGTACGTCAATGAGATTTTCCTGGGTCAGCGCGGCGATCAGGCCGTGCATGGGTTTGCCGCGGCGGCGGAGTTCTATTTTGGCCGCGATGTGCGCTCGCTGGCACCGCCCGATATCGCGTTACTGGTCGGCATGGTGCGCGGGCCGAGCCTGTACGATCCGCGGCGCAATCCGAAGATTGCGCTGGCGCGGCGCGATCTCGTGCTCGGCGAGTTCTACCAGACCGGTTTGATCGATGCGACAACACTTGAACATGCGCGCGCCGCGCCGCTGGGTGTGTTGCCGACTTCAGGCCTGCCGCGCAACCGCGCACCGGCATTCCTGGATCTGGTGCGCGCGCAATTGCATCGCGATTACAAGCCGGCACAACTTCAAGGCGCAGGCTTGGCCATCTATACAACGCTGGCGCCGTCCACCCAAACGCTGGCGGAGCAGGCGCTGGAAGATACCTTGAACCGGTTGGGAAAACGCAATCCGGATCTGCAAGGCGCGATGATCGTGACCGACGCGCGCGATGCGCAAGTCCAAGCCATGATCGGTGGACGCGACCCTGGTGACGTCGGCTTCGACCGTGCCCTGGATGCGCGTCGGCCGGTCGGTTCGCTGGTGAAACCTTTTGTTTATCTGGTCGCGCTTGCGCAGCCACAACTGTATTCGCTGGCCACTCTGCTTGACGATGCGCCGGTCGACATGGTGCAGCCCAATGGCACGCACTGGACGCCGCAAAACGACGATCATGAAGTGCACGGAAAGACGCCGCTGATCGATGCGCTGGCGCACTCTTACAATCTGGCCACAGTGCATTTGGGCATGGCGCTCGGCGTGGACAAGGTGCGCGGCTTGCTGGAATCGTTCGGCCTCAACGCGCCGATCAATCCTAATCCATCGTTGCTGCTCGGTGCAGTAGATTTGTCGCCATACGATGTAGCGCAGTTGTATCAATACTTTGCTGCGGACGGCCACGCGGTGCCGTTGCGCGCATTGCGCGGCGTGCTTGACGCAAATGGCCAAGCGCTGAAGCGCTATGAAATCAAACCTGGCGCGGGCGATTACGTCAGACCGGCACGCCTGGTGAACTACGCCATGCAGGAAGTTGTGCGCACCGGCACCGCGCGCGCGATCCAGTCGCAAGGTCTGGCGTCGTTACAGGCGGCTGGCAAGACTGGCACCAGCGATTCGCAGCGCGACTCCTGGTTCGCCGGATTCACCGGCTCGCATCTGGCCGTGGTCTGGATGGGGCGCGACGACAACAAGCCCACGGGACTGTGGGGCGCCAGTGGCGCGTTGCAGGCGTGGATTGCCTTGTTCAAAACCTTGCCCAGCGCGCCCTTGACGATCCCAACCGACGGTTTGGAAATGGCCTGGATCGATCCGCACAGCGGGCAGGGCACCCAATACCAGTGCGAAGGTGCGCGCGAACTGCCATTCCTGGCCGGACACGCGCCGCCTGCGTCGGAACATTGCGTGTGGCAGCAGATCAAATCGGCATTGGGCGGGAATTGACCGCTACATGAATTTCAATGGAGTACAGGAAATGATACGGAATATATTGTTATACGTTTGCACATTTGCATTGGTCGAATTGCTCGCGGGGTGTTCGTCTTCGCCCATCCACAACACGCCAGTCAATCGACCCAATTCCAGCGCTGCCGTGATCGCAATTCGCAAAGCCGGCACGCAATTCGAGTCCAGCGTGGAAGTGCATCCCCTGGCCGATCCCGCCGTCGACGGCTTGCTGCGCCAGGCCCGACAATTCGAAGCGCAAAACCAGCCCGCGCAAGCCCTCGCCGATGTACGCAAGGCGCTCACGATCACACCCAAGGCACCGGAGCTTTTGCAGTACGAGGCGGAATTGCTGATCGAAACCGGCGCATGGAAACAGGCCGAATCACTCGCCCAGCAATCTTACGACTTCGGCCCAAAAGTTGGCGGCCTGTGCGCGCGCAACCTGGAAACGCTCGCGTGGACGCGCATCGCTCTCGGCGATAACGCCGGCGCCGCGCTAGCGCGGCAGCAATTGGCCGGTTGTCGCGTGCCGGATCGCGCGCGCTATTAGTTTTTGTCTCTTCTTCCGCGGCTTGTCTGCGCGCTGATATTCGTAGGATCGGTGGAGCGCAGCGATACCCATCACTGTTTGCTGTTGGCTTTTGGCTCTTCGCTTCTGCGGCAGGGAATGCCGCCCAATGGGGCCCCTGTGGGGCGGCGAGTGGGCGCAGGAAAGCCCGCAGGGTGGCGCGCACGATGCGCGCCAGTTCGCTGCATGTACACGATGTACATTCAGCGAACCCCGGAGCACGCTCGCGAAGTCGCAGGGCAGGATGCCCGGAGACCGCTCCACCGGGGTGGCCTTCTCTTTGGTTACTTTCTCTTGGCCATTCAAGAGAAAGTCACCCGCTCGACGCAGTCGAGTGGAAGCTTTGCTTCTAATCAACAAGCGATGGGTATCGCTACGCTCAACCCATCCTGCAAAATCGCCCGCTCGACGCAGTCGAGTGGCAGCTCTGCTTTTAAGACAGCGATGGGTATCCCCCGGATCAAGTCCGGGATCAACCCATCCTTCGTGAGAGGCGATCCCTCGCTGCAAGCGAAAACACCCATAGGCGACGGGCCAGAATGTAAAATGCGCAAACGCCAATCGCGAAATCATTGAGCCAAAATGGCCCGCCAAGACAATAATGAAAAAGTGCGAGCCAACTCCGACATGACAGCACCGAAATGACATCCAGATTAAGCGCCAGGGAACTGTTGGGTGTGGACGGTCCGTTTGCGCGCGAAGTCGATAATTTCGTTCCGCGCGAATGTCAGCAGGACATGGCCGAGGCAGTCGAGGAAGCGATCGCTGATCGCCAGGCGTTGATCGTGGAAGCCGGCACGGGAACCGGAAAGACGTTTGCGTATCTGGTGCCGGCGTTGCAGTCCGGAAAACGCGTGATCGTGTCGACCGGCACCAAGAC
>JBDTLA010000163.1:0-13293 GCA_039935035.1 Rudaea sp.
CTGCAAGTGATCGCTGACAGTCAGTACCGACAGCGCTTGAAAACCTTCGCGCATGGCCACGCCGTAGAGCCCGGCCGATTCCATCTCGACGCCCTGAATCCGATGCGCCAGCAGTCGCGCAGTGAGCTGTGGGTCGCCACCATGGAAGCTGTCGGTGCTGAACACGCCGCCGATGTGCAGGGCGATTTTCTGCGCGGCCGCGGCATCAACTACGGCGCGCATCAATTCGAAATCGGCGCATGCACCCAGATCGTGGCCGCCGAAGTGCAACCGGTTGAAATTTGAATCAGTCGAGGCCGCCTGCGCCAGCAGCAGGTCGCCCAATTCGATATCACCGACACCGCCGCACGTACCCACGCGCACGATGCGGCGCACGCCAAACACGCGCGCCAGTTCCGTGGCGTAGATCGCGCAGGAAGGAATGCCCATGCCGCTGCCCAGCACCGACACGCGCATGCCGCGATAGTGGCCGGTGTAACCGAGCATGTTGCGTCGCGCATTCACTTCGCGAGCGTCATCGAGAAATTCGCTGGCGATATGCCGCGCGCGCAATGGATCGCCGGGCAACAACACGGTGTCGGCGATCATGTCGGGCTTGGCTTCGAGATGCGGAGTGGTCATGGGCTGACGCTTATGCAGGCGAAAGAAAACTGTGGCCTGCGGCGAGTGGTGGTAGGCCCATATGGTCGGCCATGGTCTGGCCGATGTCGGCAAAGCTGTCGCGCCGACCCACCGCGCGTGCGCCCAGTCCCGGACCGAATACCAAGGCCGGAATGCATTCGCGCGTATGGTCACTGCCGGGCCAGGTTGGGTCACAGCCATGGTCGGCACTGATCGCCAGCAGATCGCCTGGTTGCAACACGCGTAGGAGTTGCGGCAGGCGCCCATCCAGCGCTTCGAGTGCGGCAGCGTAGCCAAACACGTCGCGGCGATGGCCATACAGCATGTCGAAATCGACGAAGTTGGTGGCGATCAGACTGTGGTTGCCAGCGCTTGCAATGGCAGTCAACGTGGCATCGAAGAGGTCATCATGACCATAGGCGTGGATGCATTGCGATACACCACGATGCGCGAAGATGTCGTCGATCTTGCCAATTGCAATCATCTCGCCATTGGCCGCAATCAGCGCATCCAACAACGTCGGCGCCGGTGGCGGCAACGCATAGTCGCGGCGCTGTGCAGTGCGGCTGAAACCGGTTTCGGCGGTGCCGGTAAACGGTCGCGCGATTACGCGACCGATGTTGTAATCGGCAAGCAGCCGGCGCGCCAACTCGCACAACCGGTACAGCCGATCCAGACCAAACGCGTCCTCGTGCGCGGCAATCTGGAACACCGAATCGGCCGATGTGTAGACGATCGGACAGCCGCTGCGTACATGCTCCGCACCAAGACGCTGGATGATTTCAGTGCCCGAGGCGTGACAGTTGCCGAGCACGCCAGAAAGTCCGCCCTGTTCGACCAGTGCATCCAGCAACGCGTTCGGAAACGACTGCTCGGCTTGCGCGAAAACTCCAAACGGTTCGGTCAAAACCACACCGGCGGTTTCCCAGTGACCGGACGGCGTGTCCTTGCCGCGAGCGCGTTCCACCGCGTAACCCCACAGGCCTTCGGCTACCGGCATGTTCTCGAATCCCGATGCGGCGTGTCCGTGCGCGCCGGCATGTGCCTGCGGCAGACCCAGTCGTGTGAAATTTGGCAAACGCAACGGTCCACGCGTCGCCGCGGCACAGGTCGCGGCAATGTGGCCGAAAGTGTCGGCACCTGCGTCGCCGTAATCCGCGGCATCGGGCGCGGCGCCCAGACCCAGCGAATCCAGTACCAGCCAGATCGCGCGCGTCATGCCGCACACTCCAGCGGCGCGTGCCATTGCCACAACGCCACGACGGGTGGCGTTTCGGGCGCGATCCGGAATGCGCCGCGCACGTTCGCCACGGCGGCATCGGCGGCATCCGCACTACGCGCGTGCACGATGGCTAGCGGCTGACCCGCCTCAATTGCGTCGCCACGCGCAACAACTTCGGCCAGGCCCACGGCATGATCCAGCGCCTGACCTGGCTGCGTGCGGCCACCGCCAAGATTGACCACGGCCTGCCCCAGCGCGCGCACGTCGACTGCGACGACATGGCCGGATGCAGTTGCCGACACTGCGCGTTGAATCGGTGCAGTCGCCAGATAAGTATCCGGATGCTCCAGCAAATCTTCTGGACCACCCAGCGCCGATACCATCCGGGCAAAGCGCTCGGCCGCCGCACCCGAATCCAGTGCCGTGCGCACGCGTCGATTCGCCTCACTTCGGGTGCGCGAAAGTCCACTTACGCACAACAACTCGGCAGCCAGTTCCAGGGTGAGTGCGCGCAGTCTTGGGTTGTGGCCGTGGCCGCACAGCAAGTCGAGCGCCGCGCGCAGCTCCAGCGCATTGCCGGCTTCGCGACCGAGCATCTGGCCCATGTCGCTGAACATCACGCGCAAATCAATACCGATCCCTTGCACCGTTTCCAGCATGCGCTCGGCCAATGCCCGCGCGGCAGCCATGCCGGGCAGTTGCGCGCCGTTGCCAGTCTTGATGTCGAGCACCAGCGCCTGCGCACCGCCGGCCAGTTTTTTGGACAGGATCGACGCCACCATCAACTCGGGCACATCGACCGTGGCGGTCACATCGCGCACCGCATACAAGCGCCGATCAGCAGGCACCAGATCAGCGCCTTGGCCCACGATCGCGCACCCGACCTCGCCGACGATTTGGCGCAATCGCGCGGTGGACGGATGCACGTTGTACCCAGCCACGCTTTCGAGTTTGTCCAGAGTGCCGCCGGTATGTCCCAGACCACGACCGGAAATCATCGGCACATAACCACCGCACGCGGCCAACAGCGGCGCCAGCACCAGGCTCACGCCATCGCCCACACCGCCGGTAGAATGTTTGTCCAGCACCGGTCCCGGCAAGTTGTCCCAGCGCAAGCGTTGACCGGAATCGCACAGGGCCAGGGTAAACTGACGACATTCGTCAACGCTCATGCCCCGCCATGCGACGGCCATCGCGAACGCAGCGATCTGGCCTTCGCTCCAGCTTCCGTCTGCGATGCCTTGCGCTACTGCGTGCAATTGATCGGCATCGAGCCGGGCACCGTCGCGCTTGCAGCGAATCAGCACAGCGGCCGACGGCATGCTCATGGTTGCGTTGACGCAATGCCGACGAGTTCGTCGAACAACGTGCTGGCACCAATGCGAAAATGTGTCGCGTCGGCCCAACCCGCACCCAGCCGCACCTCGGCCAAATCCAGATAACTCACCGCATCAGCCAGCGTGCGGATGCCACCGGCCGCCTTGAAACCGCATTGCCCACCCGTCGCAGCGATGACATCGAGGATTACCGCAGCGGCTTCCACGGTCGCATTGACCGGCACCTTGCCGGTCGAAGTCTTGAGGAAGTCCACTCCTTCTTCAATGCCGATGGCGCAGGCCGCGCGAATGCGTTCGGGTGTGCCCAATATTCCGGTTTCCAGAATCAGTTTTATCTTGATTTGGTCGGGACAAGCGGTGCGGCAACTGCGGATGACCGTGCGCGCGCAGGCTTCGTCTCCATCCAATAGTGCGCGATACGGCAGCACCAGATCGATCTCGTCGGCGCCGGCACCCAGCGCGCGTCGCGTTTCACGTTCGACCCGTGCAGGATCGCTGCCACCATCCGGAAAATTCACCACGCTGGCGATCTTCACTGCCGTTGCCTGCAGGCAGCGACGCGCAGTCGTGATGTGTTCGGGATAAACGCAGACAGCCGCCGGCAACGCTGGTGCGGCAAGCGCCGCGTTGCACAAGGCCTCGATCTGCGCAGGCGTGTCGTTCTCGCCGAGGCTGGTCAGATCCAGCAGCGACAACACACGCAGCGCCATTGCTTGCGGGTTTCGGACATCGACGCTCACGGTTCACTCCACGGGTCGCTTGCTGCAAATCCTAATGCCGCGAAGGTGCGCGATACATTGATCTGGGACAAGTCAGTGGAAGCAATTCGACGATTGTGCGCGCGTTCGCAATGTCTGTGTGCCAATTAAACAGCCTTTGGCTGAAGTCGATCGGGCGCACGGACTTATGTCGCATGCCACTTGATCTGGATCAAGAGCGGCGATCTTCATTGTTTCTAGAATCACCCCGTCCGGCGCGCAAGTCCCGGGGAAAGGGACTCGCCTGATGTCGCATTGCCAGGCAGCGCTTGAATCCATATTTGGGAGAAACCACGATGCAACGGATCACGGATCTGACGATCTCGGTGCTTGCCAGTGCAGTGTCATTTTTGCTGTCCTGGCCGTTCTGGCGCGATTTTGAGTACTTCGCCGAATCGCATATTGCATGGTGGATCTACTTCATCGCCGGATTCTTGTTGGCGGTCTACGTTTTCTACATCTTCATCGGCAGCCTGCGCATCCTGTTCGTGCATGACGCCGTGCCGTCGGCTGCGACGGACGATCCTTATACGCCGGCCCTGCCCGGCAACGACAAAGGCACAATCTCATGAGCTGCGGAATCGATGGCGAGAGCTGCGAAACCCCGCGTCGTCGCGGCGCATTCATCATGCTGGGCATCATGGCGTTGATCTTCATCGCCCTGTCCATATTTTCCTTCTTGAAATCGCGCGGCCAGGTATTGCCCGATACGATCACCTACGGCAAGTACACGGCCGACGAGGGTAAGCGCGTGTTCCAGGCCTACAACTGCATGGGTTGTCACACCCTGGTCGGCAACGGTGCGTATCTTGGTCCGGATCTGACCGAGGAATACAAACTTGCCGGGCCCGGGTGGCTGGCTGCATTCCTGCCCTCGGCCGGTGGCTGGCCGACGAGCGCCGCAGTGCACGCACAGTTGTCCGATGCCAATCAGTTGGCCGACACCGGCATCGATTCAATCGATGCCTACCTGAAGAAGTATCCCGGCGCGGCCGCGCGCATCGAGCGCCGCGGCGGCGGTGTCACGATGATGCCGAACCTGCCGTTGACCAAGGATGAGATCGGACAGTTGATCGCGTATCTCAAATACACCTCGGCGATGAATACCGAAGGCTGGCCACCGCAGGTGGAAGTCAAGGGACTCGAGCACCGTGTGCAGCTGGCGCATGAAGTTGTGGCAACTGCGGCGGCCTCCATATCTGGGGTTGTGGCGTCCCAGCCAGTAACCACAATCGCGCCCGATCCTGTGGCGCGCGGCAAGGAATTGGCGACGTCGACCGGTTGCGTCGCCTGTCATGCGAGCGACAGCAAGCGCCTGGTCGGACCGGGTTGGGGTGGCTTGTACAACTCGAAGGTCAATCTCGCCGATGGCAGCACCGTCACCGCCGATGATGCGTATCTGCACGAATCAATCGTCAAACCGAACGCAAAGGTCGTCGCCGGCTATCCGCCCAGCGTGATGCCTCCTTACGACACCATACTCAAGGCCGACGAAGTCGACGCCATCGTGTCCTACCTCCACACCTTGGAGAAGAAGTGATGCAGATCCAATTCCAGACCCAACGTTTGAGCCTGCGCTTCTTCATGCTGATGCTGGTGTTGTTCATCTTGCAGGTCGGTTACGGCCTGATCCTGGCCGCGCAGCAAGTCGACCCGACCGTACTCGCCGGCATCCTGAATTTCAACGTCGCCCGCGCCGAACACCTGAACCTCGGCATCCTTTGGATTCTGTGCGGATTCATCGGCGCGATCCTGTTCGTCGGGCCGATCCTGTCCAAACGCGACATGGTCTCGCCGTGGCTGATCAAGTTGCTGTTCTATGCCGTGATCGTGATCGTGCTGTGGAACTTCAGCACCTTGCGTCTCGCCCAATTCGGCATCGCCGGTTGGTGGCACGGCCAGCCGTGGCTGCAGCAAGGACTTGAATATCTGGAAGCCGGGCGCATCGCCGGTATCCTGGTGCTGGTCGGCTTTGCCATTCTCGCCTACGTGGTGTTGCGCACATTTCCGCCCATGCGCCAGTGGAACGAAATTCACTGGGGCTTAGGGATCGGCGTGACCGCGCTGATGGCGGTCTGGGTATTCGGCCTGTTCTACGTGGCGCGGCTGGACTTGCAGGAATACTTTCGCTGGTTCGTCGTGCATTACTGGGTCGAGGGCGTGTGGGAAGTCATCCACATCACCCTGGTCGGATTCCTGTTGGTGCTGATGTTCAAGGTCGACGTGAAGTCGGTGGGCTTTGCCGTGTTCTGGGGCGTGATGCTGGTGTGGCTGTCAGGGTTGATCGGCAACGCGCACCATTATTTCTGGATCGGCACGCCGGAGTTCTGGCAGTTCTGGGGTTCGCTGTTCAGCGCCCTTGAACCGCTGCCGCTGGTGTTCTGCTTCTGGCATATCTATCTGGATGCGCACACCAACAAGCGACCGATGGAAAACGCACCCGCGTTCTACTTCATCCTGGGTTCCGTGGTACTCGAACAGATCGGCGCGGGCATCCTTGGATTCAGCATGACCTTCTCGCTGACCAACGTGTGGTCGCATGGCACCTGGGTCACACCGGGGCACGGACATCTGGCGTTGTTCGGTACCTTCGGCATGCTCGGCATTGCCGCGGCGTACTTTGCCATTCCGATCATGCGCAAGGCCGCCGACTACGACCAGCGCATGGGCAAGCTCGGTTTCTGGCTGCTGTTGACCGGAATGCTCGGCATGGCGTTCGCTTTCAACCTCGGCGGCACCGTGCAAATCTACGTCTATCGCATCCTCGGGCTGGATTGGTTCGGCGGCGATGTGTCGCAGGCCATGGGCGTGTTCAAGTTGCTGCTGCCGTTGTTTGGCCTCGTGTTCGCGGTCGGGACCATCGTGGTGGCCTACGATCTGTTCACACTGGGACGTCGCGTCAGCGCGCCTGCCGACATGACTGCGCGTCAGGGCGCCGTCATGTCGCGGGCCGGCATCGGCTGGGGACGTCCGCTGACCGGATTCGAAGCGGGCATCTGGTTGCTCGGCATGTGGGTGTTCGGCGCGATCATCACCCTGGGCCTGCTCAGCTTCAACCTGCCGCGCGTGCGCGTCGATGGCGATCCAACCTTGCCGTACCTGCTCGCTGCAATCGGCTATCCGGGCTTGTTCCTGGTGACGCTGTTGTTCGTGTGGCGGTTCCTCGCATCGATGGAAGCACGCGCCGCATTACCGACAACAGCTAAAGTCGATCCGCTGCGGGTTATTGCGTCGCATGCGTGAAATCTGAAGTTTGAGAACCGCCCCGGCGCGCACGCGCCGGGCGCGGCCGAGCGCTGCGAGCCGACCGTTTCGTTGACGTACTCCCCGATCAAGCCGTTGCACTCAGGGTGCCGCGGCTTATTCCGTTGGCAGCTGGCGGTGGACCAGCCAGGCGTAATACAGCAGCGGAATCACCAGCAAGGTCAGGACGGTTGAGACCAGCACGCCGAATACCAGCGATACCGCCAGGCCCTGGAAGATCGGGTCGGCGAGGATGAAGAACGCGCCGAGCATTGCGGCCAGCGCGGTCAGAATGATCGGTTTGGCGCGCACCGCTCCGGATTCGACGACGGCCTCTTCCAGAGTCAAACCCGATGCGCGCGCATGGTTGATGAAATCCACCAGCAGAATCGAATTGCGCACGATGATGCCGGCCAGCGCGATCATGCCGATCATGCTGGTTGCGGTGAACTGCGCGCCCATCAGCCAGTGGCCGGGCATCACGCCGATCACGGTCAGCGGAATTGGCGCCATGATGATGAGCGGCACCAGATAACTCCTGAATTGTGCGACGACCAGCAGATAGATCAGCAGCAGTCCAATCGAATAGGCGATGCCCATGTCGCGGAAAGTCTCGTAGGTGATTTCCCATTCGCCGCTCCAGCGGATCGAGAAGCCCGTGTCGCTGGTGGGAGCCCCGGCGAAGTATTGCTCGATGTGATGCCCATCGACGCTCGTGTCGGCGATCTTGCTGACGAGGCGGAACATGCCGTAGACCGGGCTGTCTTCCGCGCCGGCGTCGTCACCCGTGACGAACGTGTAGGGCAACAGGTCCTTGTGGTAGATGGCGTCGTCCCAGGGTTCTTCGACGACCTTGGCGACTGCGGAAATCGGCACCAGTTTGCCGGACTTCGCGCGCACACGTAGATCCAGCATTGCGTCCATCGATCCCAGCGCTGCTTGTGGCAATCGCACGACCACTGGTATGGCATATTTGGCATCAGGCTGCGCAACATACGTGGCGGGATTGCCGCCGACCGCGGCGTGCAACGCAGTGACAATTTCACTTTGGTTGATGCCCAACGCGGCAGCGCGGTCGCGGTCGACCACCAGCGATTTGCGTGTGGCGTTCGGATTACCAACACTGAGATTGACGTCGGCGATACCGGGCATGACCGCGAACATTTTTTCCAGCGATAGCGCCATCGAGCGTTGGGCAGCATAAGTCGGTCCGTAAATCTCGGCCACAATGGGCGCCATCACCGGAGGGCCTGGCGGCACTTCCGCAACAACGAGGTGCGCACCGAAGCGTTTGGCGACGGCGGCCAGTGCGGGGCGCGCTGCGGCAGCTATCTGATGGTTCTGGCGGCGACGCGCATTCTTGTCGACCAGGTTGACCTGGATGTCGCCCTGGTACGACTGGTTGCGCAGATAATATTGACGCACCAGACCATTGAAGTTCATCGGCGCCGACGTGCCCGCATACAGTTCGTAATTCTCGACTTCGGGAATGCCATTCAACACGCGACTCATGTCGACGAGCGCGCGCTGGGTTTGCTCCAGGGTGGAACCTTCGGGCATGTTCAGCACCACCTGGAATTCGGACTTGTTGTCGAACGGCAGCATCTTCAGGATCACTGCCTTCACGCCGACCAGGCCAACGGCAAGCAGCACCAGCAAACCCATCCCGAGGAACAGCCAGCGACGCTTCTTCGCGGCCTTCGGGCTACCCAGGAACGGCGTCATCACGCGCTTGAACAGGCGTTGCAGGAAGCGATCGATCTTCGATGGCGCGCCGGCCGATGGCGCGACTGCCAGTTCCTGCGCGGTATCGCCGGCGGGTGCCGGGTGTTGATGGCGCAGCAGCAGATATGCAAGCCACGGCGTGACCGTGAACGCCACTGCCAGCGAGATTAGCATGCCGGTTGAGGCATTGATCGGAATGGGCCGCATATACGGCCCCATCAGCCCGCCGACGAATGCCATTGGCAGCAGTGCGGCGATTACGGCAAACGTGGCCAGGATGGTCGGGCCACCTACTTCGTCCACGGCCAATGGAATTGACTGCAGCAATCCCTTGTTGTCGCGTGCCATGTGCCGGTGGATGTTTTCCACCACCACAATCGCATCGTCGACGAGGATACCGATGGAGAAGATCAGCGCGAACAACGACACCCGATTGATGGTGAAGCCGATTGCCCAGGAAGCGAACAAGGTGATTGCCAGCGTCACCACCACGGCCGTGCCGACCACCACGGCCTCGCGCCAGCCCAGCGCGAACAACACCAGCAACACCACGGCTATCGCCGCCAGCGCCAGATGCCACATCAACTCATCCGCCTTGTCGTTAGCGGTCTGCCCGTAGTCGCGCGTGACCGTCACGTGCACGCCGGCGGGAATGTCGATGTTGCGCAATGCGGCCAACTGCGTGCGCACCTGACCGGCCACGGCATGCGCATTCGTACCGGCTTTCTTTGCGATCGCAATGGTCACTGCGGGTGCCAGGCCGGAGCTCGGGCCGGTGCGATCTGGTGGTGCGCCAAACGAAGCGATACGGCTTGGATAGCCGGCGCCAGAAACGATGATCGCGACATCCGACAGCAATACTGGCCGCCCACCGGTCAGGCCGATCACCAACTGCGACACATCGCGTGCATTCATCAACAGGGTGCCGGCCTTGATCGGCACCTCGCGATTGCCGCCAATCTCGCTGCCAACGTCGGCGGCGACGTTGGCAGACTTCAACGCCTGCGCAAGGTCGCCGACGCTCAAGTGGTACGACGCCAGTTTGCCTGGGTCAATCTGCACCATCACGGCGCGATCCGGCGCCCCGATCGTGTACACATCGCGTGTTCCCGGAATGCGCTTGAGCTCGGTTTCCAGCGTGTGCGCGACGTTGGCCAGTTCCAGTGCGCCAACGTCTGCTCGATCCGACCACAACGTCAGTGCCATCATCGGCACGTCGTCGATGCCGTACGGTTTCACCAGCGGCGCGCCGATGCCGAGTCCTTGCGGTATCCAGCCGCTGTTGGAATAGATCTTGTTGTACAGGCGCAGCAGTGCCTGTTGTCGCGCCACTCCAACCTGAAATTCAACGGTGACCACGGCCATGCCCGGTTGACTGACCGAGTAGACGTGCTTGGTGCCCTGCATCTCCGAAAGCTTCTGTTCAAGCGGAAACGCGACCAGATTCTCGACGCGTTGCGCGCTGGCACCGGGAAACGGCACTAGCACGTTGGCCATCGTCACTTCGATCTGCGGATCTTCTTCCTTGGGCGTGATGATCGCCGCGGCAATGCCGAGCAACAGCCCGGCCAATGCCAGCAATGGCGTAATCTGCGAAGCTTGGAATGCGCGTGCGATGCGCCCGGAGATTCCGAGTCGATGCGGTTCACCCATGATGTGGCGCGTCCGCGACACGGTGTTCGACGACATATTTCATCGCCGCCACGGGATCGGTCGCAATGCGTTCACCGTCATCCAGCCCGGCCAGAATTTCTACCTGATCGCCTTGATGGTGCCCGGTGCGCACCTGGCGCAGCATGACGCCATGACGGTCGATCACGTACACGCCAATCACCTCGGCGCGCTGCAGCAGTGCCGAAGTCGGCACCATCAAGCGCTTCGCCTTGCCCGTGGCAAAGGCCACTTTCACGGTCATGCCCGGATACAAGTCGGACTGCCCGGCGGGCAATTGCAGGCGCACGTTGAAGCTATGCGTATCCGGGTCAGCGTAGGGAAATATGCTGACACTGCTGGCGGTTATGCGCGGTGCGCCTGCTGTTGCCAGCACGATGTCCGCCGAATGGAACTGACGAATAGCAGCAACGGCACTCTGCGGCACTTGCACGTTGACGCGCAGATCTTCCAGCGATTGCATCGCGATCAGCGGCTGCGGCGACGGTGGGCCAGCCTGCACGGCTTGACCGACCTCCACGAACCGTTGCGTGATGATGCCCGCGTAAGGCGCGCGCAGCACGGTGTAATCCACGCTTTGGTCAACTTGCTTGAATTGCGCGCGTGCCGCCTGCAGTGCTGCCAGTGCGGCATCGCGCCGCGCACGCTGCTGGTCGAGCTGGTCGGTCGAGACGAACCCGCTGGCATGCACCTTCGCATAGCGATTGTATGAAGCGAGCGCGTCGGTATAGCTTGCCTGCGCTGACGCAATCTGCGCCTGTGCGGCGCTTCGCGCGGATTTTTGTTCGACATTGCTGAAGCGCACCAGCACGTCGCCCTTGGCCACGACATCGTTGACCTCGCGCGGTAATTCCTGCACGCGCGCATTGGTCTGCGCGGCAAGCGTCACCTTGTGCACTGCCTCAACCACGCCGTCCCAGGCCTGTTCGCGCGGCATTTGTTGTGCATGCACGATGATCGACGCAAGGTTCGGCGATGCGGTTTGCTCGGGACCGGGAGCGGTGCGGTCGCTGCAGGCGACCAGCAATCCCAACGCGGGCAGCGTCGCAATGCACAAACGCCAACGGCTCATTGCGCGGCTTCGTCGATCATCTGGATCGTGGCTGCTTCAACCTCGCGTGCGATCGCCGCCAATCTTGGATCTTCCGATAGCATGTCCAGCAACGGCACCGGCTTGATCATGCCGATTTGGGTCTTGCCGTTGTCCGTGTACACGGAAATGCGACAAGGCAGCGCCATGTTCAAGCGCATTTCGCGCGCCATCACCTTGGCCGCCTGCTGCGGATTGCACACCTCGAACACCTTGCATTGCTCGGCAAATTCCACACCCTTGCTGCGCAATGTCGTGCCCAGGTCGTGCACATGCAGCACGCCGAACTGGTGGCGTTTCACCGCGGCGTCGAGTGCTTCGGCAGCCTGATCAAAGGATTTGTTTGTTTCAACGACGTAGTACATGGATCACCTCACATGATGAGACGGGTACAAAAATCGGGTCGCACCGTGAACACTCAAGACGGGAATGCGCTACCGGACTTCGCTCCAAATAAACGCAACATCTTTGCCAGCGGACAGAATCCGGTGAACGCGGATTGCAGCAGGTTGAGCCCGACGAAAAGCGTCAGCAGCAACCACCAGGGTGAAACCAGCCAGGCGAGGATCACGCTCAAGCTGATGACGCTGCCGGCAAAGGCTAATACGATGCGTTCGATGGACATGGCATGTTCTCCAGTTGTGGAAGTTGGATATCGCTGTAGCAGTCGTTCGGTCGCGAGTAATGAAAGTCAGGATTTGCGCCACGGCAGCATGCGCCGCAAGGTGTTGTCGCGCATGAAGTAGTGGTGGTACAGGGCCGCAGCGGCGTGCAGTCCGATCAGGTAGTAGCCGATGGTGCCGATTGTCTCGTGGAGATCCTCCAGCCAGTGGGCCCAGGCCTTGTCGGGACCCATCAGTGCCGGCAGATTGAGTCCGAAAAATGGAATCACCCGACCCTTGGCGCTAAGCGTGAGCCAGCCCAGTATTGGCATTACGATCAGGAACGCGTAGAGCGCCAGATACATGGCCTTGGCCAGCAACAGTTGCCACGCTGGCGGTGGTGGCGTGATGGCTGGCTCGCGGAACATCGCGCGCAGCACCAGTCGCACCGCCACCACGGCGAGTACCGTCAAGCCCAGCATGAAGTGCCAGGTCTTCATCGCATCGTGCGCGGCCGTACCTTTGGGATAGATGCCGCGCAGTTCGATCAGCGCATACACGGCAACAAGCAGTGCCAGGGTCAGCCAATGCGCGCTGATCGAAAGCATGTGATAGCGATCGTTAGTCCGGTTCAAGATCATCGTGTTGTCCTCAGCCGTGGTTGAAGATCGGTTGGCAATGCACGCTCACACATCTGCGTGCGTCTCATCCGGCTTCAGGCGTTCGATACCAAACGCCTTCATGATGTATTTCTCGTAGATCGGGTCGGCCTGGTCTTTGCGCATCTTGCGCAGGAAGTATTTTTCGTATGCGACCTCCGCGCCGCCAAAACCAGCGCCGAGACTGATGACGTGTGCCATGAGCCAAGTCCTCCTCGGTTCTGGAACGACAGCACCACCTGCGTTGTGGCGAGCGTTCGACGCTGCATCGTTACGAGAATTAATTAAGATAATGCTAATGTAGTTACATCTTATTTAGTAGAGTTGGAAAAGTCAAGCTGCTGCCGGCGGGCGCGATGCTGGTG
>JBDTLA010000164.1:0-39331 GCA_039935035.1 Rudaea sp.
TGGGGTTGCGATCTGGCCATTTTCGAAGACCTCGTGTTGATGGGTGTCGGCCGACGGCATGGGGTTCGCATAGCCAATCGCACTGTTTAACTCAGATTAGTCCGACGTCGAGTTGCCGGCTTTGCAAGCGGCAACCATGAGATGGCTCATTACGAAAACAAGCCACGCGCGCCGTATGCTGGTTTTCCACTGACGGATATCGATCCCTTCAGATACTAACAGCGTGTGGGGCGAAATCCGGCCAACAACGCAGTCGTGTTCCCTTTGTGGCCTTCCGCAGGTAATCGTGTCGCGTTCGTCCCGCAACCGGCTGGCTTGCACACTGACACAGGTAGATACTCCCCCTTCACCTCCATTGACCGAGAACGCTTCCATGTCGATACGCCACTGCCTGCTGAGCGTCTGTTTTGTGCTGATGTTCGCCCCCACACCCAGGGCCGCCGCCGAAACCACAGCGCAGTTGATGCCGGTAACCATGGACATGCTGCGCCATGCCATTGCCACACAAACTGAAGAAGGCAAGGACAAGGTTCCCGAGCTGGCCGCCTATATTGCCGCCAAACTGGAATCGGTGGGCTTCGCCAAGTCGGATATCGAGATCATCCCGGTAGGCCACACCGCCGCGCTGGTTGCGCACTATCGCGGCAGCGGCAAGGGCAAGCCGATCCTGCTTTCGGCACACATGGACGTGGTCACCGCCAACCCGAAGGACTGGACCCGCGATCCATTCAAGCTGATCGAGGAGAACGGTTATATCTACGGTCGCGGCTCGGCCGACATGAAGACCAACCTGATCACGCTGGCCGCCACGATGATGCGCTTCAAGCGCGAAGGCTTCGTGCCCGGTCATGAAATGATCCTGGTGTTTTCCGGCGACGAAGAGACGGATATGGCGTCCACGCGCGAACTCGCCAGGCGCTATCACGACGCCGAATTTCTGCTCAACGCGGATGCTGGCGGCGGCACCTTCGACGACAAGCTCAAACCGGTGGATTACGAAATACAGGCGGCCGAAAAAACCTACGCGGATTTTCTGCTGACGGTTACGTCTCCTGGCGGCCATTCCAGCGAACCGACGCCGGACAACGCCATCTATCGGCTGGCCAAGGCGCTCGACCATGTCGCTGCCTATGCGTTCCCGGTGCAGCATAACGAGATCACACTTGCCTCCTTGAAAGCGGTCGGCGAGCACAGCAGCGGACCGCTCGCACAGGCCATGCTGAAATTCACCGCAAATCCGAACGATGCCAAGGCCGCCGCCGTGATCTCGGCAGATCCCGCCTACGTCGGCCAACTGCGCACGACGTGCGTGGCGACCATGCTGGATGGCGGGCACGCGCTCAACGCGCTGCCGCAACGGGCCACGGCCAACATCAATTGTCGCATCTTCCCCGGCGTGAACATCGACGCGGTCGAGGCCGCGCTCAACAAGGCGGTGGCAGACCCAACCGTGAACATTACTGTGCAGCCGCCGCCGCCCGTGCAAAGCCCGCCCTCACCATTGCGCGCGGACATCGTTGCTGCAGTCGCCGCCACCGTGCACGAGCGTTACCCCGGACTGGAAGTAGTGCCTGGCATGTCCGCCGGCGCAACCGACAGCATGTATTTTCGCAATGCCGGCGTGCCCAGCTACGGGGTGTCGCCCAATTTTGGCAAACCCGGCGACAGTTTCGCCCACGGCCTCAACGAAAAATTGCTGGCGTCGGAAGTACCGGCAGCGCTCGATTTCTGGCACAGCTTGCTGACGCGGTTGGCGAAGTAGATTCGTCCGGTTTGATCGTTGCGACCAAAGGCAGACAGCTACTTTTTGGCGGCTCCGACCTGGGCACTGACAATTTTTGTAGTGAAATGCAGTGGCTCGGTCTCGTGCAGAGCGCAGCGAACGAGCATTGCAAAATAAAACCCCAGCCCGGTCGGCTAAACTACGCGCTTTCCGCTGCAATAATTCCCTGATGTCCTGGCCGTTCTGCATTGCCCCTATGATGGATTGGACCGACCGGCATTGCCGGTTTTTCCATCGCCTGCTCGCGCCGCATGCGCGCTTGTATACCGAGATGGTGACGACCGGTGCGGTGCTGCATGGCGATCGCGCGCGGTTGCTGGGATTCGATCCGGCGGAACATCCGGTAGTGCTTCAGCTGGGTGGTCATGACCCAGTTGAATTGGCGGCGGCGGCACGCATCGGTGCGGACCTGGGCTATGACGAAATCAATCTCAACATCGGCTGTCCGTCGGATCGGGTGCAGAACGGGCGCTTCGGCGCGTGCCTGATGCGCGAACCGGCGTTGGTTGCCGATGGCGTGGCGGCGATGCGCGCGGCGGTGTCCATTCCGGTCACGGTGAAATGCCGGATCGGTGTCGATGATCAGGACGAATACGCCGATTTGCAGCACTTTACCGAAACGCTCGTGTCGGCCGGTTTGGAAACCTTGATGGTGCATGCGCGCAAGGCGTTGCTGCAAGGGTTGAGTCCGAAACAAAACCG
The DNA here is from genome assembly GCA_039935035.1 of Rudaea sp. GTDB lineage: Bacteria > Pseudomonadota > Gammaproteobacteria > Xanthomonadales > Rhodanobacteraceae > Rudaea. The sequence goes on from JBDTLA010000164.1 coordinate 2,486, forward strand.
CGAAATCCCACCGCTAGATTATTCGCGCGTGTATCGCCTCAAGCGCGAGTTTCCACAATTGCGGATCATCATCAATGGCGGCATCGTCGATACTTCGGCGGTCGCCGAACATTTGCGATACGTCGATGGTGTGATGATCGGACGTGCCGCCTACCACGATCCATACGTGCTGGCCCAGATTGAGTTGGAATTGTTCGGCACCGCGATGCCGCAGCGCGATGAGGTGTTGATGCAATTACAGGCGTACATTGCCCAACACGTGGATGCCGGCGAAGCGTTGCATCACATCACTCGACACGTGCTCGGCCTGTATCACGGCGAACCGGGCGCACGCGTGTTTCGTCGCTACCTGAGCCAGAACATGCATCGCGCCAGCGCCGGTTTCGAGGTGATCGCCGCTGCGATCGCCGCCATGCAGCCGCATGCACGCGCTGCGTAAATATGAGAAGGCACTGCTACCCATGATTGTCACTTCGTCCGCTGAATTCCTTGCCGCCTGGTCGCCTGAGCGATATCCCGTCTTCGGCCCCGCAACGGCCCGCGCGGCGTTTCTGGTCACGCCCGTCGACTTTGCGCTGGCATCCGAATCGGCCAGCGACAACGCGTACATGGCCATGCAGGAACGCGTCGATTCGGCGCGTGCCTTGACGCAACACGCGGCGTTAGCATCGGCGCTGCGCGAATGCCTGCCAACCATCGTGTTTCCCGGTGATGCAAAAACTCCGGATGCGTTGTTTCCGAACAACGTGTTCGCGACTGTGCCGGGGCGATTGATCGTCGGCGCAATGCGTCACGAGGTACGCCGGCGCGAAACCGCGCGCAGTGATATTCGTGATTTCTTCGGCGACTTGCTCAAATATGATTGTGTGGATTTGTCCACGCAACCAATTGTTGCCGAGTTGACCGGATCGCTGGTCATCGACCGCGCGCGCGGCATCGGCTACTGCGGCCTGTCCGAGCGTTGCGACTTGGCTGGCGCGCGCGCGATGCATGACGCGTTCGGGCTCAAACTGATGTTCTGTTTCGAGCTGGCGCGCGGCGAGTATCACACCAATGTGGTACTGGCGATCCTGGCGTCGCGCGCAGCGATCATCGCGCCGGATGGCTTCGCCGATTCGGCGGTGGTCGACGCCATCGCGAGCGTGTACACCCCGCATATGGTGCAACTGACTATCGAGCAAAAGACCGCTTTCGCGGCGAATGCCATTTCCCTTTCTCCTGAAACCGTATGGATGAGTTCGCGCGGTGCGGCTAGTCTCGACGCGTCTCAAATCGCGATATTGAGGGCAGCAGATTTCGATATTCGCAGCGTCGAACTGCACGAAATCGAGAAGGCAGGCGGCAGCTTGCGTTGTTGTGTTGGCGAAATTTTTTAGCGTAGCGCTTCGCGCAGTTTGATCGGCAGACCAGGCTTGAAGCCCTCTCCGTCAAGGGCATGGTTGGGTGGGCGGGGGTGTTGCTTCGGACGCAACGCTCGATCAACGTAAATCCCGATCAGCGCGCCTCCACACCATCCCGCACCCAGCCTCCCCGTTGAATGGGGAGGGGTAAGGGCCACGGCGGAATCGCAGTGGTTCAGCCGCAATTTATTCGCATGCGGCATAGTGGGAGCACTCGCGACCGCACCAATGGTGGTCGCGCGTTATCATGATGCCAATGAAAACGACAATTTCCGCAATTTTTCTTTGCTTCGCGATCCTGGTTGCGCCTGGCGCGGCGATGGCGAAGCATTTGACCCTGCACGATGCGATCGTCCAGGTTGAACACGATACCCAAGGCAAGGTGCTTTCGGCGGAAACCAAACACAGCGGCAAGCGCACGATATATCGTATAAAGGTGTTGACCAAAGAAGGTCAGGTGCGAGTCATTGAAGTCCCGGCAGAAAGCGACAAGAATTGATAATTTGCTATTTTGTTAGTTTGAAAGTGCGGTCAGGACGACCGCTTTGTGATCTTCGCATTCAGGGATGAATGCACAAGCTTTTCGTAGCGGTCAGGACGATCGCCTCGTGATCTTCGCATTCACGGATGAATGCACAAGCTTTTCAAAGCAGCCAGGACGGTACCCTGGTGATTCACCAATCGAATGCAAAACAACAGGACAAAAACATGCGCGTACTACTGGTCGAAGACGAAGCCCCATTGCGCGAAACGCTGGCGGCGCGACTCAAACGCGACGGATTTGCCGTGGACACGGCGGTCGATGGCGAAGAAGGTTTGTATCTGGGCCGTGAGGTACCGTTCGATGTGGCGATCATCGACCTGGGCTTGCCGAAAATGTCCGGCATGGAACTGATTGCGGAATTGCGCGCAGCCGGACAGCGTTGCCCGATTCTCATTCTGACTGCGCGTGGCAGTTGGCAGGACAAGGTTCAGGGACTCAAGCAGGGGGCCGACGATTACCTGGTCAAGCCGTTCCATGTTGAGGAATTGCTCGCACGGCTGAACGCGCTGGTGCGCCGCGCCAGCGGATGGACCACGCCCACCCTCGAGTGCGGCCCGATCGTGCTCGATACCACCGCGCAGATTGTCACGGTAAATGATCAACCAGCCGATTTGACCAGCTACGAATACAAGGTTCTGGAATACCTGATGCTGCATGCTGGCGAGCTGGTATCCAAAGCCGACCTGACCGAACACATCTACCAGCAGGATTTCGATCGCGATTCCAACGTGCTGGAAGTGTTCATTGGTCGCCTGCGCCGAAAACTCGATCCGGAAAACACGCTCAAGCCCATCGAAACCGTGCGCGGGAGGGGCTATCGCTTTGCGATTCCGCGCAACGAATCTTCGGCGGATGCGCCGCCGCCAGCGCAAGGCTGAGTAACTTCGTTCGATGGCCGCGCGCCCGCTGTCGCTGCAAACGCGGTCATTGCTGGCGGCCGGATTCGCACTGGCCGCGTTTCTCGGCCTGACTGGCATCGCGCTCGACGCGGCCATCTACGAAACCCTGAGCAGTGCACTGCGCGATCGACTGCAGAGTTACGTTTACGCCATCATCGCCACGTCCGACGTCGCGCGCTCACGGCATTGGTTGCCGCCAGAGGTTTATCCGGATCCGCGCTTCAATCAACCCGGAGGTACGCTGTTTGCCGGTGTGGTCGGGCCCGTCGACACGAACAATGGGGAAGCGAAAAGCTGGCGCTCAACGTCGGCGCTTGGTGCCCAATTGCCGTTCGACGCTATGGTGTCGCCTGGAGAAGCCCGCTTCGTCGGTCCGGTCGATGGTGCGGGTGGAAAAATATACATGCTCAGTCAGGGCGTCTCCTGGATCGTGCCGCACCGCGATCCGGTGAACCTGACCATTCACGTCGCCGAAGACGCGCGCCTGCTGGATGCGCAGCGCGATGTATTTCGGCGCACGCTGTGGACGTATCTGGGTGGACTCGGGGTCGTGCTGCTGGCATTGCTGTTGTTCACCTTGCGCTGGAGCCTGCGCCCGCTGCGTCGTGTTGCCGACGATCTGGCCCGGGTCGAGCGCGGCGAACGGGAGCGATTGGCCGGCGCCTATCCAAGCGAACTGGCAGGATTTGCGAGCAACCTCAATGATTTCATCGACAGCGAACGCGAACATTTGCAGCGCTATCGCAATACCTTGTCCGACCTTGCGCATAGCCTAAAAACCCCGCTGGCGGTGATACGAAGCGAGCTGGAATCGGGTAGCGAAGGCGAAAAATTGCGCTGGAGCGTGCTCGAACAAGCCGGGCGCATGGATCAGATCGTCGCATACCAGTTGTCGCGTGCGGCGACCTCCGGGCACACCACGTTCGCCGCGCCGATCCGTATTGGGCTGCATGCGGAGGAAGTCGTTGCCAGCCTGGAAAAAGTATACGCCTCAAGAAATATACTTTGCGAATTCGAAATCGATGAGCACGCACGCTTCTATGGCGAGCAGGGCGATTTGCTTGAAATACTAGGCAACCTGCTCGAAAACGCGTTCAAATGGGCGCAACATCGCGTGTTGCTCAGCGCCCACGCATTGCCGCACGTGGGCTTGCGTCGCGCCGGCTTGATGCTGATTGTCGAAGACGATGGCCCGGGCATCCAGGCCGAAAAAGTTGAACACCTGCTGCAACGCGGTGCGCGCGGTGACGAGCGCGTGCAAGGCCATGGCATCGGCTTGGCCATCGTGCAGGAGTTGCTCAAGGCCTATCGCGGCACGCTTGAAGTGTCCCGATCCGAGGCGCTCGGTGGCGCGGCATTCACCCTGCGGTTGGGAGCGGGGTAGGCGTTGATTCCACCCGCGGCTATCGGCTGGATACCAAAGCCACGCGCTGCGGCAATGTCGATTACGGCGTAGTCAGGGCGGTGTTGCCCATCGAGTTTGGCGGCAACGCGTGCATGATGCTCGCGGCCGGCTGCCAATGCGGCGACGAATCCGGCGAGGTTCACGCGCTGTTGCCGGTCCAGATCGATGTCGGTCGCAAACGTCGGTTTCGGGTCACTTGAGCGCACGTGCGCACCGAGTAGCGTAGTTTCCAGATAGGCTGCATGGCGGCTGTCGGCGTCGGTGTAGTAACCGAGGAAAGCGTGTCCGGGAACCAGCACGAGGAAGCTGCGTACGCCAATGCGTTGCAGCACCGAGGCGATAAGTACGCTGCCGTCGACGCAGTTGGCGGAGCGATCCGCCCAGGTATCGGCCAGAAACCGCACGCGCTGGCTGAACACATGCGGGCCGCGCTCGATGGCCGGATCGGCGCCGGAATAGCGAATGCCGTGCGCACTCAAAGCCTGCCAGATCGCCCAGACCTGACGCTGCACGACGCGCGCATCAGCCTGCGCATAGCCGTCGAATTTGGCGACGATTCCGCTGCGTTGTGCCGAATCGAGAATCTGGTCGACAACGGCGGAACGCTCATCCACGTACGCGGCAAAAATCCAGGACAGGTCCACGCTATCGGTTCCGTCTCGCACGAAGTACAAGGCTTCATCGAGCGGGCGCATGCTGATACCGACGACGCGCATGCCGGCATCCACGCCGTCGCGGCTCAGGTTGACAGTCAGCCGCGTGCTGACCGCCGACGTCGTGGCACGCAGTTGTGCCATGTCCCAGTTCAACGGCGGATGCAATTCGTAGAGCGTATTGGTCTCAGGCAATATCGCGGTGAAGCGTTGCGGCGCGTCGACTACAGGAATATCCAGGCGCAGAGTCACGCGCTCGCCGGCGTGGCGCGAACGAACATGCACGGCGATCAGGCCACTGCCCGCACCCAGCACGTGATCGGTTGCCGGTGTGGTCTCACTGCGACGCGCCTGCGACAATTCAAGCGCGGGGAACACCTGGTCGAATGGCGCGACGCGCACGCTCCAGTCGGTTGCCGCCAACGCCGGCGTCGCGGTGAACACAAACATGGCAATGGCGAGGCAAATTCGGCGCATCGTTGCATTGTCGCCTATGCGCCACGTGGAAAGTCAATCGCGCGTCGCGATTGCGCCTTTGCTGCGCTGCGGCTATCGTTCGCCTGCGCGTTTGCGCGCCGTTGTCCCCAATCGGAGTCGCCCGTGTCGCTGAATCGAGTCTTGCCGGTGTTTGCGTTGGCCGTGTCGTGCTTTTTCTTTGCTGCGCCCGTGGCTGCGGCGTCAAAGCCCACGTCAGCAAACACGCCCGGTGCCTGCGGCAGCCAGAGCAAACTACCGGCCGCACAGCGTGCGTTGAATACCGCGCACTGGACCACCGCCAGCGAAGAAGAGAATTTCGGCTACGACGTGTATCGCGGCAACAGCGAAAAAGGTCCGTTCGTCAAGTTGACCAAGCAACCGATCCTCGGGCATGGCACCACCGAACAAACGCACAATTACAAATTCGTCGACGATGCCATCGATCCTTGCAAGGACTATTGGTATTACGTCGAGTCCATCGCCACCGACGGCACCCGCGAAAAATTCACGCCCATATTCCGCGCGCCGGCAAAAAGACATCCAGTCGCACCGGTCGCAAGCCCGGCCAATCCAAAATCCAAATCGTGATCGCGGCGATCGCTCGTAGCTCGCAAGCCGTTCCGCGACCTGGCATGACCGGGGCCTGACGCGCGCATGCGTTTGCATTATCTTGAGCTGATTGCGTTTTCCACGTATGCGGAATTGCGTGCCGAGCGTGCGCGCTCGTACCTGGGCCTGCTGTGGTGGATCATCGAACCAGCCATGAACATGGCCACGTACTACTTCGTTTTTGCGATTGTGCTGCGCACATCGCAAAAGGACTACGTGCCGTTCCTGCTGGTTGGTTTGACGTTCTGGCAATGGTTCAAATCCTGCGTCAGTCACGGCGGATATGCAATCTGGCAGCAACTGCCATTGATTCGCCAGGTCAAGTTGCCGGCACAGCTTTTCCCGACCGTGCAGATTCTCGCCGACACGGTGAAATTTCTGTTCATTCTCGCGCTGTTGCTGGTCATTCTCTGGTTCGCCGGTTACCCACCCAATCGCATGTATGTGGCATTGCCGGTCGTGTTGTTGATTGAGTTCATATTCGCTTCGGCTGCGGCCTATCTGGTCGCGGCCGCGATGCCGTTCCTGCCGGACCTGCGTTTCGTGATTGAACAGATACTACAAGTCATGCTGTTTCTCTCCGGCGTGGTGTTTTCACTGGATGCGACCCCGGCATCGTTGCGCGTCTGGCTGGAACTGAACCCGATGGTCGATCTGATTGACGCTGGGCGCGACATTTTGATGTATGCGCGTTGGCCGGATTGGTTCGCGCTCGGCCGCGTAACGCTGGTGTCGCTTGCGTTCTATGTATTCGGCGCGTGGCTGATCGCGCGCTTGACGCCGCGCTACGTGAAGCTGCCGACGTGAGCGACACGCTGATTACGCTGGATGGCGTCGGTGTCGCGTTCAACGCGCAGCTGCGTATGGGCAGCCCCCAATTCTGGGCGCTGGAAGATGTCAGCATGACCTTGACACGCGGCGAGCGCCTCGGCGTGATCGGCCGCAACGGTGCCGGAAAAAGTACGCTCCTGCGCACCCTGGCGGGTATCATCACGCCGGACCGGGGACACGTGAAGCGCGCCCCGGTCACGTGTCAGTTGCTGTCGCTGGCGCTGGGTTTCATGCCGCATTTGTCCGGGCGCGACAACGCCATCCTGTCAGGTTTGATGCTGGGTTTGAGGCGCCGCGAGATCGTTTCGCGATTGCCGGCAATCCTCGAATTCTCCGAGCTCGGCGATTTTTTCGAGCAGCCGATTTCAAGCTATTCCACCGGCATGTCGATGCGCCTGGGATTTTCCGTGGCCATGCAGGTCAATCCGGATGTGTTGTTGATCGACGAAGTGCTGGCGGTCGGTGATTCGGCGTTCCAGGAAAAATCCGGCACGGCCCTGCGTGAACGTATCCACGGCGGCACCACCGTAGTTTTCGTGTCGCACGGTGATTCGCAAATTCGCGATGTCTGCAATCGCGCGTTATGGATCGAACATGGCCGCAGCGTGATGCAGGGTAATGTGGACGAGGTGCTTCGCGCTTATCATGCCGCCGCTCCGGTTGCGGCCTGATCCATGCGCGGCGCGAGTTGGCAGTCGTGGGATGGGTGGCATCTGCGTTGGTGGCTGACGCCGGAAACGCTGACTTGTAAACAAGTGGAATTGTGGCTGGACGGCGTGATGTTCATGCGCGCGCCTGCAACATTGACCGGCGCGTACGCATTTGACCTCGCCCCAGCCGGCCATGCGCAGATCGAATTTGCGCTGCGCAGTGCTGATGGTGTGGCGCTGTCGGCGCCTTGGCGCGTGCTCTATGGGCAAGCGGCCGTACCAAATGTGGATCAATGGTATGGCGACTGCGCGCCGTTGCAGCCGATGCCGGATTCCCCATTGCCCAGTATCCAGGCGTACGCGGAGATTCCGCGCTTGTCGATCGTCGTGCCGATCCACAACGGCGCGCAGATCGTGCAGCGCTGCATCGAGTCGGTACTGCGTTGGAGTGCCGGCGACACGCGGCTGATCCTGATCGACGATGCCAGCGACGATCCGGCAATTGCGCCATTGCTGGGTCGTTACGAGTCGCGATCGCGAATCCAGATCACGCGCAATGCGCAAAACCTCGGTTACACGCGCACCTGCAACCTGGGCATCGCTGCGGCGGGCGACGACGATGTATTGCTGCTCAACGCCGATACCGAAGTTGGTCCAGGTTGGTTGCGGCGCTTGCGATTGACGGCGTATGCCTCCGATGACATTGGAACGGCGACTGCGGTTTCGGACAATGCGGGCGCCTTCAGCGTTCCGGAACTGGAGCACTATTGCCCGATTCCCTCACGCTGGACTCTGGAACACACGCAACGCGCGTTGTTGCAGCAAACCCGGGGATGCCTGCCGCAACTGCCGACCGGAAACGGGTTTTGCATGTACATCAAACGCGCGATGCTTGATCGTGTTGGTGTGCTCGACGTCGATGCGTTTCCGTTTGGCTACGGCGAGGAAAACGATCTATGCCAGCGCGGCGAGCAAGCCGGATTTCGTCACGTCATCGCAGGCGACGTGCTCGTGCGTCATGTTCGCAGTGCAAGTTTCGGGGAGGTGCGCCGCCTGGCGCTTGGTACGCAGGGCATGGCGGTGCTGCGCCAGCGTTATCCTGATTACGAAGAAAAAGTTGGCGCGACCTTATGGAGTTTCTCCCGGCGCGTACTCGACTACCGCGTGCGCCGCGTCTATGCCGAAGCGCAAAGCGAGCAAGCCATGGCTCCATCGCGTCCGCGTATATTGATCGTTGCGAACTCGACCGACGCGATTTTGCCGATTGCGACCCGCGTTCAGAATGACTACGAACTATTCGTCATGTGTGACGATGGGAATGGCTTGCGGCTGTATCAGCACACGCCATCGACATGGGTTGAACTGGATGCGACCGCCTCAGGCGATGATGGTCAGCAACAATTGCGCAAATGGCTGGTGCGCTATGCCATCGAGTTGGTGCATGCGCTGATCGAAACGGATACCCACGTACGCGTTGCTGCCGCATCGGTTGGTGTCGCCATGGTCGATGCGTCGAACGATACTGATTTTCAACGCCTGTATCGCGAAGCGATGGCGGCAGCGCTTGCGTTCGGCGACTTAGGCGCGAATTCGTAGAACCGCGGGTTCGTGGGCTGGGCTGCAATGCTCAGCGGCCACGCGCACATCGATAATTGGAAGACGCTGGGCTTTGTAGCCCAGCCTGCGGAAATTGTCGCGTTTGCTTTTGCTTTACCAATGCCGCCCGCCACGGCCACGGTCGTTGAAATTTCCTCGCCCGACGCTGATGGAAAGGCCGATGCCGCCGGTGGGGTGGTCGCAACTGCCGGTCGCCTTGGTGATGTTGAGCGTGCCGGTCTGGTAGTTGCCGCTGACGTGGCTGCCGGCAACGACACCCATGCCGATGTCGCCGTGAACCTGGGGCTTGCCGTAGCTGCTGTCGTCGCATGCGGGCTTGTGCGAGTCGGCCGCATCGACGATTGCATTGGCGGCCGCATCATAGTGCAGGCTTACAGGTGCCCGACTCGACGTCGCCGATGCGATCGACGTGGCTGCCTGCGTGGTGATGGCCTTGGGTGCAAGCTCGCTTGTGCCTGTCACCGGCGTTGTGTTTGTGTTTTCGGCAGTCAGGTGGGCAGGCGGCAGACTCAGATTCAATATTCTCGGCGCAGGATCAGCCCACGCCGAAGCAGCCAGAACGCTGGCGATTGACGCGATGAGATATCGTTTGATCTTCATGCCAGCTCCGGATTGAATGCGTTGGTCGCCCAAACTATCGCATGCGTTTTGTTCGAGATTGCGCCGCCAACGAATTCTACGCCAGGCATAGTTAACAAAGTCATGCGAGGATTGCATGACCCATCAATGACCATCATGGCAAGCGGTTTTGAGCACAGGTTGCAAACCTTGTATCGTGACCCGGTCCGCTTGCTGATCCCTGCAATGAATTTGCCCGCCGACAAAGCCGATACCACCGCGATCAACCGCCGCATGACGCGCTTCGACGAGCATGCGCAGGTCTGGCTGTTCGGCTACGGATCGCTGATCTACAAGGCCGACTTCGCCTTCATCGAGCGACGCCCGGCCAGCATCCGTGGTTGGGGGCGGCGATTCTGGCAGGGCTCGCACGATCACCGCGGCACGCCGCAGGCGCCCGGGCGCGTCGTCACACTTATCGCAGCGGAAGAGGCGACCTGTGTCGGCATGGCCTACCTGGTAACGCCGGAAACCTTCGCTTCGCTCGACGTGCGTGAGAAGAACGGATACTTGCGTCTGGCGACCGAACTGACGCTTGACGATGGTCGCCACGTCGAAGGTCTGGTGTATATCGCCGCGCCCGACAACGCGGCCTTCCTCGGCCCTGCCAGCGCACAGAAAATCGCCCGTCACATCGCCGCCGCACACGGCCCCAGCGGTTCAAATCGCGATTACCTGATCCACCTAGCCGACGCCCTGCGCACACTGCATGCGGATGATCCACACGTGTTCGAGATCGAGCGCGAGTTGCTTGATCTGGATGCCAGTGCTACGCGCTGAACGCCGGAGGATCGATATCGAAGGCGTCGCGTGGTGACTTCATCGTGGTTGACGCAGATCAAGGCGAAGGCTTGGGGTCGAGTACAAACTCGTTCGCATGCCGAACCCTATCACTGCCCCAGAATTCGACGCCGCACTGATCGCGCGTTACGACACGACCGGTCCGCGCTATACCAGTTATCCGGCGGCGACGAGCTTTCACACCGGATTCGGTGAGTCGCAATTGCGCGATTGTGCAACCGATTCCAACGACGAACCGATCCCGCGGCCGTTGTCGCTGTACGTGCACGTACCGTTTTGCATGAGCCCGTGTTTCTACTGCGGCTGCAATCGCGTGATCACGCGCGACCTGCGCCGCGCCGAGCGTTACCTGGCCAGTCTGTACCGCGAAATCGAGATGGTCGCGGGCATGTTCGATCGCGATCGCCAGGTGGTGCAGCTGCACTTCGGCGGCGGTACGCCGAATTTTCTCGACGCGCGTCAAATGTCCGAACTGATGGATTCGCTGGAACGGCATTTCGCATTCTCGCGAACATCGTCACGCGAGTTCGGCATCGAGATCGACCCGCGTTTCGCCGATGCCGCCTACATGCATGCCCTTGGCGGCATGGGTTTCAATCGCTTGTCGGTCGGCATCCAGGACTTCAATCCCGACGTTCAGCAAGCCGTGAACCGAATCCAGACCATCGACGAAACCCGCGAGGTTATCGACGCGGCACGCGAATCGGGTTTCCGTTCGGTCAGTGTCGATCTGATTTACGGTTTGCCCAAGCAGACTGTCGACGGTTTTTCGCGCACGCTTGAACAGGTCGCCGGATTGTGCCCGGATCGCATCGCCGTGTACGGCTACGCGCATTTGCCGCAATTGTTCAAGGCGCAGAAGCAACTCGACGCGCACTTCCTGCCCGATCCGACGACGCGCCTGCAATTGTTTGGCCGCGCGCTGCAGATGCTCAGTGCGGCGGGCTATGTTTACATCGGCATGGATCACTTCGCGCGCATCGACGATGAACTGGCCCGTGCGCAACGCGACGGCTCGCTGCAGCGCAATTTCCAGGGTTATTCCACTTTTGGCCAGTGCGACATCGTGGGCCTTGGGGTCAGCGCCATCAGCCGCATCGGCGACAGCTACAGCCAGAACGCGCGTGAGCTGCCCATCTATTACGCCGCGTTGGACAATGGCAGCTTGCCGGTCGCGCGCGGAGTGGCCCTGAACGAGGACGATCTGATCCGGCGCGAGTTGATAGGCGAGTTGATGTGCCACGGACATTTGGACATCGCCGCGTTCGCGCAACGCCATCGGCTCGACTTTCCCGTGTATTTTGCTGATGCACTCGCGCAGCTGAAAATATTACACGACGACGGTCTGGTAGAATTGAACGTCGAAGAAATCGCGGTCACCGCACGTGGTCGTTTGTTGTTGCGCAATATTGCGATGTGTTTCGATGCCTATGCACGCAGCGACGCGCCGGTTCGTCATTCGAGGGTGATCTGACGCCATCGCATCGCAGTTCGTACTGCGTGTACATTTCCCGCCTTGATGGCAGTGAAGCGATGGATCCAGAAAATCCCAACCCCGGAAAGCTCCCACCTTCGCCGAACCCGATCGCGGACGACGGCACGCCCGTCACGTTCTGTTCGACGTGTGCGTTTTCCGGCGCCTGCCTGGCCGCCGGTTACGGTAAACCGGAATTGGTCGAGCTGCACTGCCTGGTCGAACACGTCGGCCCGTTCGCGGCCGGCGAACACGTGTTTCGCACGCGCGATCCTTTTCGCGCCATTTACGCGGTGCGTGGCGGTACGGTAAAAACCGTCGTGGTCAATCGCGAAGGACATGAACAAGTGCTCGGGTTCTACCTGCCAGGCGAGGTGATTGGCCTCAACGCCATCTACCCCGAGCACTACCCGTGCGATGCGGTCGCGCTAGAACCTGCATATTTTTGCCGTTTCTCGTTTCCGGCCATGAGCGCCCTGGCGGCGCGCATGCCGAGCGTGCAACAACACCTGTTCCGCATGCTTAGCAAGGAATTGGGCATGGCCTCGGTGCTGGCTGGTGATCACAACACCGACGAGCGCATGGCGGCTTTCCTGGTGGATCTTGGCGAACGCTATGCCTTGCGAGGATTTTCCGGCACCCATTTTCGCCTGACCATGTCGCGCAACGATATCGCCAACTACCTGCGTCTGGCGACGGAAACCGTCAGTCGGGTGCTGGGTCGTTTCCGCGACCAGCGCATCCTGCGCATCGATGGACGCGACCTCGAAGTTCTGGATCCACCCCGGTTGCACGAATTGGCCAGCAAAGCGCTGAACGACTGAGGCGGCGAACCGAAAGGTGTAATCGAGCGCTGCGCAACTGATTTGTGCGTTGCCCGGAATTCTCGTTATGGCGATTGCATGTACATCGCTTCGAGCCAACGGTTGCCGCGCTTGACGTAATTCACTGTCGCACGCACGCTTGCCGGTGCCTTCTTTCCATCGCACACGGCATCTTGCGTCGCCACATAGGTGAGCAACACGGCATTCGCATCGAGCACGGCAAACTTGAACTGGTCGAGCGAAACCGATTTGACCTGACATTGCGTTGGCGTGGCCGCTATGACCTGCGCTTTGTCGCTGACTCCGTCAGCGCTTATCGACATGAATTGCTTCGTCGTATTCTTCTGCAACCACGATGCGTCGTTGTGCTTCCAAGCCTCCCAGCCCTGGCGATCCAGTGCAATTATTCTTGCCTCAAGGGTTTGGTGGTCCAATTTGGTCGCCTGACCATACGCCGCGGACGTCATCGACAGCAACATGAGTGAAAGTATCGGTAGCGATTTCATGGGTTCCTCGCTTGCTATCTGCGGGTCAAAAACATGGGGTTCGCAATGGACTGGAACGTACGTGCGGCAATGCCGGGGGAAGTCTACCCGGTTGGACGACTTGTGCATCGGTGCAGATATTTCGAGCGAGCCGATGACGCCTTTGAGGTGGGTCGGGCGACTCCGACGGTGTAGCGGAATAGGGCCGGTATTTCGTCGCGACGGGCACGCCCTGCGAAGGCAGGTTTTTCGCGGGCAAGGCGCATATCGCGTATGATCGTGCCCTTGTTTCAGTGAACAATCAACGCGAGCCGATGTGCTGGCCGACGCGTTACGATGGCAACCACGATGTATCATTCTGGTGCTTGATCCACCTCCACAAAACCTGCACGCCAGCACAGCCAAGCCGTCTGACAATCCGGAATCCATGCATGTCCCAACCTGCTTCGCTCGACCACGACCAACTGCTTGCCTGCGGGCACGGCCAGATGTTCGGACCCGGCAATGCGCGCCTGCCGTTGCCGCCAATGCTGATGTTCGATCGCATCACACACATCGCCGAGGAGGGTGGTGAGTACGGCAAGGGCCTGATCCATGCTGAACTCGATATCCGCCCTGATCTGTGGTTTTTCGGTTGCCACTTTGAGGGCGATCCGGTGATGCCCGGATGCCTGGGGTTGGATGCGATGTGGCAGCTCACCGGGTTTTTCCTGCCCTGGCTGGGCGAGCTCGGGCTTGGCCGTGCACTGGGCGTGGGCCAGGTGAAATTCACCGGCCAGGTCATGCCCAGTGCCAAGCTGCTTCGCTACCAGATCGACATTCGCCGCGTCATGCGCGGCAAGCTGCGCTTGGTGATCGCCGATGGCAAGACGTTCGTCGACGATCGGCTGATTTATACTGCCAGTGACATGCGCGTGGGTTTGTTTCAGTCGACCGAGGGTTTTTGATATGCGTCGCGTCGTGGTTACCGGCATGGGCATCGTGTCCTGCCTTGGCAATGCAATGGATACCGTGTCAACCGCCTTGCGCGAGTTGCGCAGCGGCATCTCGTTCATCCCCGAATACCTGGCGCGCGGGTTGCGCAGCCAGGTTGCCGGCGTGCCGCAGATCGATCTGGATGCCGCGATCGACCGCAAGCTGAAACGCTTCATGGGTGATGCGGCAGCGTATGCCTACGTGGCCATGCGCGATGCGATCGCCGACGCAGGTTTGGCGATCGAGCAGATTCGCCATCCCCGCAGCGGCCTGATCGCCGGCTCCGGCGGTGGTTCCGCGCGTTGGCAGATCGAGACGGCTGACTTGTTGCGCGACAAGGGCATCCGCAAGGTTGGGCCATTCATGGTGCCGCGCACGATGTGTTCAACGGTGTCGGCAACGTTGGCGACTGCATTCGGCATTCGCGGCTTGAGCTATTCAATTTCTGCGGCGTGCGCCACGTCGGCGCATTGCATCGGTGCGGCGGCCGACATGATTCGTCACGGCGTGAAAGACGTCATGTTCGCCGGTGGCGGCGAGGAAGAACATTGGGGCATGACCGCCGAGTTCGACGCCATGGGTGCGCTGGCCAGCAGTCACAACGAAAATCCGCAAGGTGCGTCGCGACCCTACGACACGCATCGCGATGGCTTTGTCATCGGTGCCGGTGGCGGCATGCTGGTGCTGGAAGAATACGAGCACGCGCGCGCCCGTGGTGCGCCGATCCATGCGGAACTGGTGGGTTACGGCGTGACTTCAGACGGTGCCGACATGGTCTCGCCATCTGGCGAGGGCGCTGTGCGCTGCATGCGCATGGCCTTGCAAGGCGTGGACAAGCCGATCGATTATCTCAACACCCATGGCACGGCAACGCCTGCTGGCGATATCGTCGAATTGCGCGCCGTGCGTGAAGCCTTTGGCGATGCGGTGCCGCCGTTGTCGTCGACCAAGGCCTTGACCGGGCATTCGCTTGGAGCGGCCAGCGTGCATGAAGCGATTTACAGCCTGCTCATGATGCGCGATGGTTTCATGGCCGGTTCGGCCAACATCACCGATCTGGATCCGCAGGCCGCGGATTTCCCGATCTTGCGCGAGAGCGTCCCCGCCACGTTGAATACCGTGATGTCGAACAGTTTTGGTTTCGGCGGCACGAACGGCACGCTGGTGTTCGCCAAGGTCTGAGTGGTCGGATCAATAAAACTGCAGCACGTTGCCGTTGCGGTCGAACGCGGCGAATTCGGCAACGCGCCCGTATTTGATCGCCTCGAGCATAAATCGCAACGGCTGTGCGGCTTCATCGCTGGACGGCGCGACACCTGCGTGGCCGGATAGGCTCGCGACGAACACAATGTCCCAAGCCTTGCCGGTACCTTGGGATTCGGCGACCAAGGCCGTGAAGCTTTCGACTTCGTCCGGCGATTTGTCCACGCACAGGATGGGCGCAAGGTTGCCGCCTTCACCGGCCTCTACTGCGGCGCGCTGCTCTTCGGTCACCGTTTCAGGCACCTCGATTTTGGTAAAGGTGAACAGCAGGCGCTGCGGTTGCGGTTGCTCGCGGCTGGCGTCGAGCAGATCTTGAAAGGTAGCCAGGATCATCGTCGGGAATTCAATTGGGTTGGAAGGTTGCGTGCGGCACGCGTCGTGCCTGTCGGTGCCGATGCTAGCGGTATTCGATGGTAGGGGCACTTGATGCCGATCAATTGTACGGGCGAATGGGTGGGTTAGTCTGCTGCGGAATTGCGCAGTGAAGCGGCAATGGGCGATTTGCCCCAAAGAACACGAAGTACACAAAGAATAGACACCCAATCAACCTTGCTGTCTTTGTGTCCTTCGTGGTGAAACCTCTCTGCGCATCAAACGAGAGTTTTTGGATCAAGGGTGCTACATGAAGTTGCAGATCAGCAATCAGCAATGGCGCTTGCGCATCGACGAAGCCGAATTGCAACGCGTGCGCGACGGGCATGGCGCCGTCAGCGTGAGCGTCCTGCCAGACAGCAGTGAACTGCGCATCGTGCTCGAACTGGCGCACACAACCGACGCGAGCGTCGAACGTGTCGGCGACACATGGACATTCATCTTGCCAGCGGCAGACGTGGATGCCTACGTGCAACGCCTGCCGTGTCGCGATGGAATGAATTTCAGTTTTCCCGTGCGTACCGATTTCGTGTTGCAACTGGTATTCGAGGTCGATGTTCGCGACAGCGTGCGCCATCGTGGAGTCGTGCCGCGTCGACACTGAGCGTTCCTGCATTCGGCGACTGTGCTTGCGCGCAACGCCTGCGCATCACATCCGATGCCCCGTGTGCAATCCGATGGCACGGCTCGCGATGCAAAATAGGCCCGCTACAAAAATTTGCGCGCGTTGTTACAATCGGAACTCGCAAATCATTGATATTGTACCGAAATGGTCCTGATTTGCGTGCTTGATCGAGGTCAATTTCCGCGCTCGCCGCCTCGCTTAGACTGCGCCCGCAGATTCGATTTCCAAGAGGCTTCAACATGAGCTATTTCCTTGACCCGACCGGGGAAACGCCTACGGCGCGCGGCGGCGGCACGACACCATCGTGCGTTTTACGCAGCCGATGAGCTGCGCCGGCTCGCGCAACTGGAACATGCAGACGTCGCAAATTGCGTCTGCCATCGTCAACATTCGGCATTGAGGACAGCATCATGGGCCAATTTCTGGAGCGTCTGCGCTACTTTTCGCGTCCGCGCGATCCGTTTTCGGATGGCTTGGGCGAAGTCCGCACCGAGTCACGCCAGTGGGAAGACGGTTATCGCAATCGTTGGGCGCACGACAAGGTCGTGCGTTCCACGCATGGCGTGAACTGCACCGGCTCGTGCAGCTGGAAGATCCACGTCAAGCAGGGCGTGATCACGTGGGAGACGCAACAGACCGACTACCCGCGCACCCGGCCGGGCATGCCCAACCACGAACCGCGCGGCTGTTCGCGCGGCGCTTCCTATTCCTGGTATCTGTACAGCGCGAACCGCCTGAAGTACCCGATGATTCGCGGTCGCCTGTTGAAACGCTGGCGCAAGGCGCGCGAAACGATGCAGCCGGTTGATGCGTGGGCGGCACTGATGGCCGACCCGCAGGCGAAAGAGTACAAGGCCAAGCGCGGCCTCGGCGGCTTCGTGCGCGCGAAATGGGACGAAGCGCTGGAAATCGTTGCTGCTGCCAACGTGCATACGGTGCGTGCGCACGGACCGGATCGCGTCGTCGGTTTTTCGCCGATTCCGGCGATGTCGATGGTCTCCTATGCATCGGGCGCGCGCTATTTGAGTCTGATCGGCGGAACCTTGCTGTCGTTCTACGATTGGTACTGCGATCTGCCGCCGTCCAGTCCGCAGACCTGGGGCGAGCAGACCGACGTGCCCGAGTCAGCCGACTGGTACAACTCCGGTTACATCATCGCGTGGGGCTCCAACGTGCCGCAGACGCGCACGCCCGACGCGCACTTTTTTGTTGAGGCGCGCTACAACGGCACACAAATCGCGGCGATCACGCCCGATTATGCGGAAGTCTCCAAGCTTTCCGACATGTGGCTGCATCCCAAACAAGGTACCGACGCGGCGCTGGCGATGGCGCTGGGCCATGTGATGCTGCGCGAGTTTTTCATCGATCGTCAGGTGCCGTATTTCCAGGATTACTGCCGGCGCTATACCGATCTTCCGCTGCTGGTGACGTTGCGCCACGATGGTGCGCGCTGGATTCCCGATCGTTACCTGCGCGCCAGCGATTTCGACGGCGCACTCGGCAGTCCCGACAACGGCGACTGGAAAGTGGTTGGCATCGACGCCGACGGCTCGCCGGTGGCGCCGCAAGGATCGATCGGCTTCCGCTGGCCGGGCCAGAACAGCACCGACCACGGCAAGTGGAACCTGGAACAAAAAACCGCTGACGGTCGCGACATTGAATTGCAGTTGAGCCAGATCGACCGCCGCGACGACGTCGCCGACGTGGCATTCCCGTACTTCGGCGGCGTCGACAACCCGCACTTTCCGCGCAACGAGCAAGGCGGCAACGTGCTGCTGCGCAAGGTACCGGTGCGCAAGTTGGCGACGCGTAACGGCGAGACCATGGTGGCCACAGCATTCGATCTGCTGTGTGCGCATTACGGTCTTGACCGCGGCTTGGGCGGCGAGTGTGCGAAAAGCTATGACGACAATGTGGCCTATACGCCGGCATGGCAGGAGACCATCACCGGCGTGTCGGCCGCTGAGGCGATCGCCCTGGCGCGCGGCTTTGCGTCCAACGCCGAGAAGACCCGTGGTCGCTCGATGGTCATCATCGGTGCGGGCATGAACCACTGGTTCCATCAGGATATGAATTATCGCAGCATCATTAATTTCCTGATGCTGTGCGGCACCGTCGGCGTGTCCGGCGGTGGCTGGGCGCACTATGTCGGCCAGGAAAAGCTGCGTCCGCAAACCGGCTGGACCGCACTGGCCTTCGCGCTGGACTGGGTGCGTCCGCCACGTCACATGTGCGGTACTTCGTTCTTCTACGCACACTCCGACCAGTGGCGCTACGAGCAACTGGACGTGAGCGAACTGCTGTCACCGTTGGCCGACTCCACCCGCTACGGCAAGAGCCTGATCGATTGCAACGTGCGCGCCGAGCGAATGGGCTGGCTGCCGTCGGCACCGCAGTTGAACCGCAACCCGCTCGATGTCGCGCGCGAGGCGAAGGCCGCCGGCGTGGATGCGAAGGCGCATGTTGCCGCGCAACTGCGTTCGGGCGAGCTGAAGCTGGCCTGCGAAGATCCGGACAACCCGGTCAACTTCCCGCGCAACCTGTTCATCTGGCGCTCGAACCTGTTCGGTTCCTCCGGCAAGGGCCACGAGTATTTCCTCAAGCACTTCCTCGGTACGCGCTGCGGCCTGCAAGGCAAGGATCTGGGCGAGGATGGCAAGGCCAAGCCCGAGGAAGTCGTCTGGCACGATCCGGCGCCGGAAGGAAAGCTCGATCTGGTGGTGACGCTGGACTTCCGCATGTCGACCTCGTGCCTGTATTCGGACGTGGTGCTGCCGACTGCGTCGTGGTACGAGAAGAACGATCTGAATACTTCGGACATGCATCCGTTCATCCACCCGCTGTCCGCAGCGGTGGATCCGGTGTTCGAGTCGAAGAGCGACTGGGAAATCTTCAAGGCGGTCGCCAAGAAGTTCTCGGAACTTAGTGAAGGTGTACTCGGTGTCGAGCAGGACGTGGTGTTGACACCGATCCTGCATGACACCCCCGGCGAAATCGCCCAGCCGTTCGATGTACGCGACTGGAGCAAGGGCGAGTGCGAGCTGATTCCCGGCGTGACCGCGCCGAACATCGCCGTGGTCGAACGCGACTACCCGGCGACCTACGCGCGCTACACCGCGCTGGGGCCGCTGATGGACACCCTCGGCAACGGCGGCAAGGGTATCGGCTGGAATACCGACGTCGAGATCAAGGGACTGGCCGCACTCAATTACACCGTGGCCGATGGACCGGCCAAAGGACGTCCGCGCATCGTCAGCGACATCGACGCGGCCGAGACGATCCTGTCGCTGGCACCGGAAACCAACGGCGAAGTGGCCGTCAAGGCATGGGCGGCGCTGTCGAAGATCACCGGGCGCGACCACACCCACCTGGCGCGCCCGCGTGAAGACGAGAAGATCCGCTTCCGCGACATCCAGGCGCAGCCGCGCAAGATCATCTCGTCGCCCACCTGGTCGGGCATCGAGAGCGAGCACGTCAGTTACAACGCCGGTTGGACCAACGTCAACGAGCTGATTCCGTGGCGTACGCTGACGGGACGCCAGCAGTTCTATCAGGACCATGCATGGATGCGCGACTTCGGCGAGGGCTTCGCGACGTATCGTCCGCCGATCGACACCCGCACGGTCGCATCGTTGTCTGGCGTCAAAGACAACGGCCATGCGGAAGTGGTGCTGAACTTCATCACCCCGCACCAGAAGTGGGGCATCCACAGCACCTACACCGACAACCTGATCATGCTCACCTTGTCGCGTGGCGGACCGATCGTATGGATCTCCGAGATTGACGCCGCCGCGGCCGGGCTTGTCGACAACGACTGGATTGAGGTGTTTAACCTCAATGGTGCGCTGACGGCGCGCGCGGTAGTCAGTCAACGCGTCAAGCAGGGCATGTGCATGATGTATCACGCACAGGAGAAGATCATCAACGTACCCGGCTCGCAAGTAACCGGCATGCGCGGCGGCATCCACAACTCGGTCACCCGCACTGTGGTCAAGCCGACCCACATGGTCGGCGGCTACGCGCAACTGTCGTATGGCTTCAACTACTACGGCACGGTGGGTTCCAACCGCGACGAGTTCGTGATCGTGCGTAAACTCGCGAAGGTCGACTGGATGGATCGCGTCCAGCACGAAGCGCGTGAGGCCGAATTGCACACGAAACTGGCGGAGGCACGCGCATGAAGATCCGCGCACAAATCGCGATGGTGCTGAACCTGGACAAGTGCATCGGCTGTCACACTTGTTCGGTGACTTGCAAGAACGTGTGGACCTCGCGCAAGGGCATGGAATACGCCTGGTTCAACAACGTCGAGACCAAGCCTGGCATCGGTTATCCGAAGGACTGGGAAAACCAGGAACGCTGGAAGGGCGGCTGGGAACGCAAGGCCAACGGCAAGCTGGTACCCAAGCAAGGCGGGCGCTGGGCCGTGCTGGCGAAGATTTTCGCCAATCCGCACTTGCCCGAAATCGACGATTACTACGAGCCGTTCACGTTCGACTACGAGAACCTGCAGACCGCGCCGGAATTGCCGACTGCGCCGGTAGCGCGACCGATCTCGCTGATCTCCGGGCGCACCATGGAAAAGATCGTGTGGGGTCCGAACTGGGAGGAAATCCTCGGCGGCGAGTTCGACAAGCGCAGCAAGGATTACAACTTCGAGGCCGTGCAGAAGGATATTTACGGCCAGTTCGAAAACACTTTCATGATGTACCTGCCGCGGCTGTGCGAGCACTGCCTGAATCCGACCTGCGTGGCGTCATGTCCGTCGGGCTCGATCTACAAGCGCGAGGAAGACGGTATCGTCCTGATCGACCAGGACAAGTGCCGCGGCTGGCGCATGTGCGTATCCGGTTGCCCGTACAAGAAGATCTATTTCAACTGGGTCAGCGGTAAGGCCGAGAAGTGCACGTTCTGCTATCCGCGCATCGAAGTCGGCTTGCCCACGGTGTGCTCGGAAACCTGTGTCGGGCGCATCCGATATCTGGGCGTGCTGTTGTACGACGCCGACCGCATCAGCGAAGCGGCCGCGACTGAAAACCCGCACGATTTGTATCAGGCCCAGCTCGACGTGTTCCTGGATCCGTTTGATCCGGAAATCCAGCGCAAGGCTGTCGCTGATGGCGTGCCCGAGGCATGGGTCGAGTCGGCGCAGAAGTCGCCTGCGTACAAGATGGCGGTCGAATGGAAAATTGCTTTCCCGCTGCATCCCGAATACCGCACGCTGCCGATGGTGTGGTACGTGCCGCCGCTGTCGCCGATCACAGCGCACGCCAACGCGGGCGCGATCGAGAGTGCCGCCAACGGCATTCCGGATGTCGGCTCGCTGCGCATTCCGGTGCGCTACCTCGCCAATCTTTTGACGGCCGGCAACGAGGCGCCGATCGTGACTGCGTTGGAACGCATGATCGCCATGCGCGCCTGGTTCCGCAGCATCCAGTTGGGCGAGCCGGCTGATCCGAGCTTGCTGTCGAGCGTGGGTCTGGATGCCGACACCGCCGAAGACATGCACCGTTATCTGGCCATCGCCAATTACGAGGACCGTTTCGTGATTCCGACTGCGCACCGCGAGGAAGCCGAGAACGCTTACCAGTTGCGCGGCGGCTGCGGCTTCACCTTCGGCAATGGCTGCGACGGCATCGATGCCAAGGGCGGATTGTTCGGCGGCAAGATGGGCCGGCGCAAAGTCATTCCGATACGCATGGTCGACGACAACAATTGAGGTTCAGCGAAAATGCCCAATAACCCCAGCTTGCTGTTGCGTGCCCTGTCTGCGCTGCTCGCTTATCCCGATGCGGAAATGCGCAAAGCACTACCGGAAATTATCACGGCAGTGCGCGAGTCACGCGTAATCGACAAGGCGATCAAAGCCGACCTGGTCGCACTGGCCGACGAAATCGGCAACAGCGATGAACTCGATGCGCAGGGCCGCTATGTCGACATGTTCGATCGCGGGCGCCGCACTTGCCTGAACCTGTTCGAGCACGTGCACGGCGATGGCAACTTGCGCGGGCCGGCGATGCTGGAACTGCGTCAGCGTTATCTCGACGCGGGCATGGACCCGGTCGCCAACGAACTGCCGGATCACTTGCCGCTGATGCTGGAATACCTGAGCTGTCGCGATCTGGCTGAAACGAAAGATACGCTTGGCGAAGTCGTGCATATCCTGCGCAAGATCGGCAACACGCTGCTGCAAAAACAAAGCCGCTACGCCGCGGTGATGGCGGCATTGCTCGCGATCGGCGGCGAGAAGGGCCTCGATCCACTGGCGCCGGTTCCGCCGGCCGAAGATATCGATCGCGAGTGGGCAGACAAACCTGCGTTCGCGGCTCCGGAACCCCATCCCGTCCTCTTACCCGATTCGGCAGCACCTACCCCATGAACGCGCAGGAGACATCCGCATGACCCTGTCCCCCGGTTGGAACCAGTTCCTGTTTGGGATCTATCCCTACATCTGTCTGGCGATATTGTTGCTCGGCAGCCTGGTGCGTTACGACCGTGAACCCTATTCGTGGAAGACCGATTCCTCGCAAGTGCTGCGCAATGGCTCACTGCGCCTGGGCTCCAACCTCTTCCACGTCGGTGTCATCATCGTGGTGCTCGGTCACTTCGCCGGATTCCTGATGCCTGAATCCCTGGTGCTGTGGTTGATGAGTCCGGTCCAGCACCAGTTGCTGGCGATGGTGGTCGGCGGCATCGCCGGACTGATCGCCATCATTGGCCTGAGCATCCTGATCCATCGGCGTTTGTACTATCGGCGCATTCGCAACAACAGCCGCAAGTGGGATATCGCCATTGTCGTGATGCTGTGGTTGCAACTGGCACTTGGTATTGCCACGGTGCCGATCTCCGCGCAACACATGGGCAGCGGGGAATTTGAACGCGTCGTCGCCTACGTGCAGGGCATCGTATTGTTCCATGCCGATTCGGCCGCGCTGCTGCAAGGATTGCCGTGGGTGTACAAGGCGCACATCTTTCTCGGATTCAGCATCTTCCTGGTTTCGCCGTTCACGCGCATGGTGCATATCTGGAGTGGGGTGGGATCATTGGCTTATCTCGTGCGCCCCTATCAATTGGTGCGCACGCGCCGACGTTCGGTGAATCCATGAGCGTCACCGTCAACGGCGCGCAAGTCGATATCTCGCAGTGGCCAACTGCGGAACTCGGCGCGGTGCACGAGTTGTTGCGCCAGCGCGCCTGCAATCTGGGTCTGATTGGCGATGATGCAGACGAGGCCGAGACGGAGCGTGCGATCGAACGCACCCTGGCCGAGGAAGTGCCGGTGCCCGAACCGAGCGAAGAAGAATGCCGGCGTTGGTATCAGGCCAACCTCGCGCGCTTCCGCAGCGGCGACCTGGCCTGCGCACGCCACATCCTGCTGCAGATCACGCCTGGATCGCCGGTGCCGGCGATCCGCGGGTTCGCCGATGCGTTGTTGCACGAACTGCAGGCACAACCGGAATTGTTTGAAGAACGCGCGCGTAAACACTCCAACTGTCCGTCCGGTGCGAATGGTGGCAACCTCGGCCAACTTCAGCGCGGGGAAACCGTGCCGGAATTCGAGAAAGCGGTGTTCGAGGATACGACGATCGGCGTGCTGCCCAAGCTCGTTGCTTCGCGCCATGGTTTTCACATCATCGCCGTTGACCGACGTATCGCCGGCGCGCAACTGCCGTTCGATATTGTGCATGATCGGGTCGCCGCCGAATTGCGCCAGCGCAGCGAAGCGCGCGCGCTTTCACAATACGTGCGCGTGCTGGCCGGCAGCGCTGAAATTGAAGGCGTGGAACTCGATGCGGCAGCGTCGCCGCTGGTGCAATAGGTCTGAATCAGCCCGCTTTTGTCGAGCTGCGTAACTATTGAAACTTCTGCTCCGCGAAGCTGCCCCCTTCCGGCTGCCGCCACCTTCCCTCGCTGCGCGGAGGAAGGGTTCCACGGGTTGCAGCTCTAGGCTTTTCCTTCCCCTCCGAAGCGGGGGGGAAGGGTTCCACGGGTGGTAGCTCCATGCTTTTCCTTCCCCTGCGCATTGGAGGAAGGGTTCCACGGGTTGCAGTTCTAGGCTTTTCCTTCCCCTGCGCTTCGGAGGAAGGGTTCCATGGGTGGCAGCTCCATGCTTTTCCTTCCCTTGCGTAGCGGGGGAAGGTGCCGAAGGCGGATGGGGGCGCTTTTGGCCGCGATCGTCACGTTGGAAGCAAGCCGTTCGAAGCACTGAACCAGCGAAATCGAGATCGACGTTGGCAATGATCAGCCGCCGAAACACAACAGGAAGACCATGAATACGCCACCCATCATCACGTCTGGTCAGCAGTCGCGCGCCCTGTGGCTAAGTACGATCGCGTTCGGTGTGTGCTTTGCTGTCTGGGTGATCTATTCGATCATCGGCATCGAGCTGAAACAGGAACTCGGCTTTTCCGATTCCGCTTTTGGCCTGCTGGTGGCCACGCCGATTTTGACCGGCTCGTTGAGCCGTCTGTTGCTGGGCATCTGGTCGGAAATGTATGGAGGTCGACGCGTGTTTTCCCTGGTCATGCTGGTCGTTGCCGCCTGCATGTTTATGCTGCCATTGGTGCATTCCTATCCGATGTTGTTGATGGTCGGGCTGGGCCTTGGCCTGGCCGGAGGCACCTTTGCCGTTGGCGTGGTGTACGTCTCCGCGTGGTTTCCGAAGGAGCGTCAGGGTACCGCGCTGGGCCTGTTCGGCATGGGCAACGTCGGTGCGGCAGTCACCAGTTTCGGCGCGCCGCAGTTGCTCGCATTCATGAGCTGGCGCCATGTTGCCATCGTCTACGGCATGGTGACGCTGGCGATGGCGATAATTTTCTGGTTTACCGCCCAGTCTGATCCGGTTTCGCGCACGCGCCGCGCCGCTGGAATCGCGCATGCCAGCTTGAGCGAACGCTTGCAGCCGCTGCGCAATCTACAGGTATGGCGATTTTCGCTGTACTACTTTCTGGTGTTCGGCGGCTTTGTTGCGCTGACTTCGTGGCTGCCGCGTTATTACATCGGCGCTTTCCACGTGGATATCCGCATGGCCGGTTTGCTGACTGCGAGCTTCGCATTACCGGCTGCGATATTTCGCGCCATTGGCGGCATACTCGCCGACCGCTTTGGTGCGCGCACGATCATGTACGTTGCCTTCGGGGTGACGATCATCGGCTTGTTCCTGCTGTCGTACCCGAGCACGCATTACATCGTGGACGGCATCCACGGCCCGATCGCGTTTTCCATCGCGCCGAGTTTGACCGAACGCGTGATCGTGTTGTTCATGCTCGGTTTCGTCATGTCGCTGGGTATGGCGGCCGTATTCAAGCACATCCCGACGTACTACCCAGGCCATGTTGGCGCGGTCGGCGGCATGGTCGGCATGATCGGCGGTCTGGGCGGGTTCTTCCTGCCGATCGCGTTTGGCCTGATGAACGATGTGATCGGCATCTGGACAAGTTGCTTCATGCTGCTGTTCGGTATCGCCGCGATCAATCTGGCGTGGATGCACTTCGCCATCCGGCGCATGGAACGCCGTCACTTCCCGCAGATCGGCCGCGAGACGGACTTGCCGGAAATCATGGTTGCTGCGTACGACGAGCAGCGGCCAGCATGAAAAGTTCGCGCAACATGCCGGCGAATACCAACAGCCAGAAGCCTGCGGCGATGACGAAGAACAGCTTCGGCAGCAGGTTCAGGAATCCGAAATCCATGGCGTGCGCCATCTCGAACGTGCAGGTGGCGTACATTCCCAGCGGGAACACCCCGCCCCAGTAAAGCGGATCGTATTCCAGCGGGAAGCGTTTATAGATGTAGCGCCACACGCCCAGCACCAGCAGCATGGGTATCCACCACGTGCCGGTGGCCCAATACAAAATAGTGAAGCCCTTGATGAAGGGCTGCAGCGACAACAGGAATGGCGCATCCACGGCGTTGATGCTCAGCAGTGAGCCGGCCAGCGTGGATATCGCCATTGCACCCATGTTGATCCAGTACGGCGGCGACAGATCGCTGGGCTGGAACTTGAAAAACGTATAGCGGTAGAAGATCAGCGACATCATCCAGATGTAGAACATGCCGCCCCATAACCACATCGACAGCGCAAAGAAATTCAATTCGAGCTTGTACGGCTGGGTCGCGTGCGCGGCGAGCAGGGCGCTCAGCACCGCGATCGATTGAGTCGCCACCACTGCCAGCAACCAGCCGCCACTGATGCCACGATCCAGTGTGGGTTTTTCTTCCTTGACGGTGAAGGCGGCGAAAACCGAATAGGTCAGCAACACCCACAACACGATGGCGACGAACCAGAGGATGATGCCGCCACGAACATTATCGGCCAGCAACAGGAACTGGCTGCCGAGGATGCTCGTTGCCGCCACCACGGTGAAAAAGCCAGGACCGCGCAGATGGTCGATCAGATCCTGCGCGAATCGTTGCGGATAGCGAAACAGACGTGCGATGTACAACAACCAGAGCACGCCATACGCGGCAATATTGAGAATGAACATTCCCCACGCGAGCGCTGGCATGCCAAGTCGCCACGCACCGATGGAGACGATGCCGGTGGCCATGACCATGCCGAAATACGCCGGCGAGAGATTGGACAGTCCGGAAGCCGGAGGGTGCGATACCTGATTCATCGGCCTTGCTCGCTCGTTGTTGTAGAGGCGAGTTCAGGCTAAAGCAATCCGGGGAGTTGCCAGTTGACTGTGGTCAATCGCGGTTGCGGTCGGCGTCAACGTTCAAGCGGTGACCCGATTGGCCGCGAACCTTGGTATAGATCACCGAATGCAAGTCGACCGCTTCGACTTCGCTTGCTGTCGCAAGCTACGCTCTGCGCGAACGTCTGTTTGCGACGCAGCTCTGATCATCCAGTGACTTTGCTCTTGAGCGTTGCAGCGCCGAAGAGGGAACTACGCATCTCCCGCGCAGCGCGCCAGCACAGCGCGTGCCTGCGCCTGCAAGGCAAGGTACGACGACTCCCACTGACCCGCGCGCGGTGTCGATCGCGCCAGCCGCGTCAACACATCCTGCAGATCCTGCAGTTGGCCGTAAACGCGTTGAATCTCGTCCAACGCTTGTTGATGTTCGTCGAGACCGACCAACAGGACCTTGCGATCCTGGCATACGCCGATGCACGGTTGCGGTGCTTCGATCTTGCCGCAGCCGATGCATTGCCAAGCGGTGATGTATTCACTCACGTGAGTGTCTCCATGGTCGACATCGGCACCTTCAAAGCTTGTGTAGCGCCTCGCCCACGTCCTCGGCGTAGGCCGGATCGTCGAAGTAGCGTGGATAGTCGGCGACGGCATTGCGCATCGCGGCGACGGCGGTCATGTCCTTCGGGTTTTGTTTCAACGCGGCCGCACCGGCGAGCAAGGGTGCGAGCATGCCGTGCAATGCCGCGTCCGGCGTGGGATCGAGTTTGCAGTTGGCGAACATATAAGCGCCTGCTGCTTCGATGTCGGCCACGCTTGCCAGTGCAGCGCTTTGTGGCAATTGGCCAAGCTCGTACCGATGCAACTGGTCGAGTGCGCCATGTACGCGATGCATGCCCTCGCGTAAGGCGGCGTCCGTTGCCCAGCGCACAGCCGGCACCGGCGTCGACGTGGTAGCGTGTTCGTGCGTGTGTGAATGCGCTTGCGGCGGCGAGGCCACGGCGCACGGCGCAAAAACCAGCGCACCCAACGACACCAATGCAAATCCCATGCGCTTCATGAGCAAACCTCCAACAGCCGACATGACTGATTATGTTCAAGAGCATAGTTGACGTTGCAGGGCGTGGTCCTGATCCACGTCAATCGCGCGTCTTGGCGGAACGCAATCGCTGTGAGGCGCGTTGTGCGCATTGCTTGATTTCGATCAATTCAGATTTCTGCAACTGGAGTAGTAAGGTTGTGCGGCAGTAAGTCAACACGCAGCCGCACGCTGCGACCACGAATGGAGCGTGAATGACCATGGACACACTGAACCTTGAGTTGTTGAATCGGATCGACGCATATTGGCGCGCCGCGAATTATCTTTCGGTTGGGCAGATTTATCTTCGTGACAATGCGTTGCTGCAGCGACCGTTGGCGCTGGCGGATGTGAAGCGCATGCTTCTAGGTCATTGGGGTACGACGCCGGGGCAGAATTTTGTCTACGCGCATTTGAACCGGATCATCAAGCAACACGATCTGGACATGATCTATGTTTCCGGGCCCGGTCATGGCGGGCCGGCGGTCGTGGCCAACACGTATCTCGAAGGCACGTACAGCGAAATCTATCCGGATATCAGTCAGGATATGGAAGGACTACGAAAACTGTTCATGCAGTTCTCGTTTCCGGGAGGCATTCCCAGTCACGCCTCGCCGGAATGTCCGGGCTCGATCCACGAAGGCGGTGAATTGGGCTATTCGCTCAGCCATTCGTTTGGGGCGGTGTTCGACAATCCCGAGCTCATCGTCGCGTGCGTGATCGGCGACGGCGAAGCCGAAACCGGGCCGCTGGCCACGGCGTGGCACTCGAACAAATTTCTGAATCCTGTCAGCGATGGCGCGGTGCTGCCGATCCTGCATTTGAACGGTTACAAGATCGCCAACCCGACCGTGCTGGCGCGCATCGGCCGTGAGGAACTCGATCAATTGCTGCGCGGCTATGGCTGGACGCCGTATTTTGTCGCGGGCCACGAACCTGTAGCAATGCACGAGGCGATGGCCGCAACGCTCGATAGCGTGATCGCCCAGATCCAGCAGATCCAGCACGACGCGCGCGACCATGGCAACACTGCGCGCCCGCGCTGGCCGATGATCGTGCTCGACTCACCCAAAGGCTGGACCGGGCCGCGAATGGTCGACGGCGTGCAGATCGAAGGCACGTTTCATTCGCACCAGGTTCCACTGTCGGATCCGGCAACTCATCCGGGACACTTGGGCATGCTCGAAGACTGGCTGCGCAGTTATCGGCCCGAAGAACTGTTCGATGAGAGTGGTCGGCTCAAACCGGAACTGGCCGAACTCGCGCCGCGTGGCGAACGACGCATGGGTGCCAATCCGCACGCCAACGGCGGCAAGCTGCTGCGCGATTTGCGCATGCCCGACTATCGCGATTACGCGGTACCGGTACCGAATCCTGGCGTGCGCGGCATTGGCGATACGCATGTCCTCGGCCGCTTCCTGCGCGATGTCACGCAACTCAATAGTGAGCAGCGCAACTTCCGCGTGTTCGGTCCTGACGAAACGCTTTCAAACGGATTGGAAGCCGTGTTCGAGGTCACCAATCGCCAGTGGGTCGCGGCGACACAGACCAATGACGAACTGCTCGCGCGCGATGGCCGGGTGATGGAAATGTTGAGCGAGCACCAGTGCGAAGGCTGGCTCGAAGGCTATCTGTTGACCGGGCGGCACGGCCTGTTCAATTGCTACGAAGCGTTCATCCATATCATCGATTCAATGTTCAACCAGCATGCCAAATGGTTGAAGGTGACTGCGCACCTGCCATGGCGCGTCAAGATTGCCTCGCTCAATTATCTGCTCGCTTCGCATGTCTGGCGGCAGGATCACAACGGGTTCACCCATCAGGACCCCGGCTTCATCGATCACGTCGTCAACAAGAAAGCCGAAGTGGTGCGCGTGTATCTGCCGCCGGATGCGAACTGCCTGCTGTCAGTCATGGATCATTGCCTGCGCAGTCGCCATTACGTCAACGTGGTGATCGCCGGCAAGCATCCCGCGCCGCAATGGCTGCGCATGGATGAAGCGGTTACGCATTGCACCAAGGGCATCGGCATCTGGTCGTGGGCCAGCAACGACGGCGACCAATCGCCGGACGTGGTGATGGCGTGTTGCGGCGACGTGCCGACGCTGGAGACACTTGCCGCGGTATCGATCCTGCGCGAGCACTTGCCGGACCTGAAGATTCGTGTCGTCAACGTGGTCGACATGATGCGGCTGCAACCACAAAGCGAGCATCCGCACGGATTGAGCGACGTGGATTTCGACGATCTGTTCACCACCGACAAACCGATCATCTTCGCGTTTCACGGGTATCCGTGGTTGATCCATCGCCTGACCTACCGCCGCACGAATCACGACAACCTGCACGTGCGCGGCTACAAGGAGGAGGGTACCGTGACCACGCCGTTCGACATGACCGTGCTCAACGACCTGGATCGCTTTCACCTGGTCATGGATGTCATCGACCGCCTGCCGCAAACTGGCGACAAGGGCGTGTATCTGAAACACCAACTCGCCGACAAACTGATCGAGCACAAGCGCTACATCACCACGCACGGCCAGGACATGCCGGAAGTTCGCGACTGGCAATGGGCTGGTTCGCCGACCGCCGCATGACGCACTCAGCGGATGCGAGGGCATCGGCTTGTTCGCAGTGCTTGCCGCCACCAAGTACTGTTGATCAAGACAGGAATCGACAATCATGAACGCTTCAGTTGTAGCTGGAACCGGTGCAATGATCGAAAACCGCACATTCGATGAAATTGCTATTGGCGACAGTGCGGCCCTCTCGCGTACATTGAGTCCGGACGTTATCGCCGCGTTTGCGGCGGCAGCTGACGACAGAGATACCGCGCACGGTGACGATGCAGGCGAGTCAGACAATCCATCGCATTACATCACCGCAAGCGGCACTGTGGGCGCCGGCCTGATTGCGGCCGTGCTCGATACGCGACTTCCGGGGCCGGGCACCGAATACATTGCGCAGGATCTGCAGTTCCTGCATCCGATGGCGATCGGAGACACTATCACCACGACGGTGACGGTCACGCAAAAGCACGTCGGTTCCAATACTGTGGAACTAGATTGCCGCTGTACCAATCCGTTTGGGCAGGAGGTCATCATTGGTACCGTGCGCGTTCGCGCCCTGACCGCGAAGGTTAGCCGCGCGCGCAGCGAATTGCCGGAAGTGCACGTCGGCCGTCACGAACGCTTCCATGCGTTGCTTGCGGCAACCGCACAGCTTGAACCGCTGGTCACGGCAGTGGCTCATCCTTGCGACGCGACCGTGCTCGGTGCCGTGGTCGAGGCCGTCCAGGCACGCTTGATCAACCCGATCCTGGTCGGCCCCGCGCTGAAGATCCGAAAGGCAGCAGAGGCGGGTGGCGTAGATATTTCGGCATTCCGGTTGGTCGATGTGCCGCACAGCCATGCTGCGGCGGCCGAAGCCGTTGCCCTGGTCCAGCGCGGCGAAGCTGCGCTGCTGATGAAAGGTTCGCTGCACACCGATGAGTTGCTGCGAGCCGTGCTTGCGCTGGAAAGTGGACTGCGCACCGAGCGGCGCATGAGCCATGTGTATCTGATGGACGTGCCGGGTTATCCGCGCCCGCTGCTGGTGACGGATGCGGCGGTGAATATCGCGCCGGATCTCGAACAGAAGCGCGACATTGTGCAGAACGCCATCGACCTTGCACGCGTCATGGGCATCGCCACGCCACGCGTCGCGATCCTGTCGGCTGTCGAAACGGTCAATCCCAAGTTGTCCTCGACGCTGGATGCCGCAGCACTGTGCAAGATGGCCGATCGCGGCCAGATCACCGGCGGCATCGTCGATGGCCCGCTCGCCTTCGACAACGCGCTGTATCCGGCGGCCGCCAAAGAAAAAGGCATCGTCTCTGCCGTGGCCGGTTTTGCCGATATCCTCGTGGTGCCGGATCTTGTCGCTGGCAACATGCTGGCCAAACAATTGATCTATCTGGCCGGCGCGGATGCGGCGGGCGTCGTGGTCGGCGCGCGCGTTCCGATCATCCTGACCAGCCGCGCCGACAGCGAACGCACACGACTGGCGTCGTGCGCCGTCGCGGTGCTGATGGCACGCAGTCAGGTGCCTACTGTGCCCAAGGTTGCCGAAGGCTGAGCATGATGAAATCGCTGCTCGCGCTCAACGCCGGGTCATCGAGCATCAAGTTCTCGCTGTTCGAGCTTCACGACACGGCGGATTTGGCGCTGGTGCGACGCGGCCAGATCGAGGCAATAGGATCCGCGCCGCGCTTGCGTGTAAAAGATAGCGCTGGCATCGTCGTTGACGAACAAAGCTGGCCGCACACGACGCACGATTTCAAAGCGTTGATGGAAAAGATCATCGGCTGGGTGGAAGCCTATCTGGGCGATCAGCCACTTTTCGCCGTTGGGCATCGCGTGGTGCATGGCGGCACCGACCACATTGCGCCGGCACTTGTCACCGACGCATTGCTCGTGCAACTCGAACGCCTCGTGCCGATTGCGCCGCTGCACGAGCCGCATAATCTCGCGCCGATCTACGCCATCGCCGCCGCCCGGCCGACGTTGCCCCAGGTCGTTTGCTTCGATACCGCGTTCCATCATTCGATGCCGACCGTGGCAACGCGCTTCGCCCTGCCGCGCGAATACGAAAACGCTGGCGTGCGGCGCTACGGCTTCCATGGCATTTCCTATGAATACATCGCGCAACGGCTGCGCGAGATTGCCCCGACGCTCGTGCAAGGTCGCGTGATCGTTGCCCACTTGGGCAATGGTGCGAGCCTGTGCGCCATGCGCGATGGATGCAGCGTCGATACCACGATGGGATTCACCGCATTGGACGGGCTGGTCATGGGCACGCGTTGCGGCAGCATTGATCCGGGCGTAATCCTGTACCTGCAACAGCAGCGCGGCATGAGCGGCGACCAAATCGAAAACCTGTTGTATCGGCAATCCGGGTTGCTCGGCGTCTCCGGCGGCATCGCCAGCGACATGCGCACACTGCTCGCCAGCGAAGACTCGTGCGCACAAGAAGCGATCGAATTATTCGTATTCCGCATCGCACGTGAGGTCGGTGCACTGGTCAGCTCGCTCGGTGGCCTCGATGGCATCGTGTTCACGGCCGGCATTGGCGAGCATGCGGCCGAAATTCGCGCGCGCGTTTGCGCGCGCCTGGAATGGCTTGGCGTGCAGCTCGATGCCGACGCCAACGCACGCGATCATGAGCGGATCAGCACATCCCAAAGTGGCGTGGACGTGCGCGTGGTCCCCACCAATGAGGAACTCATGATCGTGCGGCACACGCTGGCCACGATCCGGGCACTGCGCGTCGCCCCGGCGTGACCGACGTTGACCAGGATCAATACGCCCCGCCGTTACCGCAGATAACCTGAATCCGCAGCGAGCACGCATGCTGCGCGACCGCCGCTGTCGCGGCTGAAAAAGGGCTTCGCCATGTTCAAGCATATTCTATTGCCGACCGATGGTTCGCGGCTTTCGGAAGCATCCATCAAGCGCGGCATGCAACTGGCAAAGTTGCTTGAGGCCAAGGTGACCGTGCTGCACGTGATTGCCAAATTCAGTGTGACGGCCGATCGCATGGAAATGCTGGAAAGCTCAAATCATGCATTCGCCGCGGAGTCCGTGGAGCGCGCGCAGTGCTATCTGGATTTTGCAAGGAAGGTTGCCAAGGGCGCGCACGTGGAATGCGAGATCGTGCAGGTGGTCAGCGATCAACCGTCCAAGGCCATCATCATGACAGCGCAAGAGAAAAGCTGCGATTTGATCCAGATGGCGTCGCATGGCCGGCGCGGCATCGAAGGGTTGTTGCTTGGCAGTGAAACGCAAAAAGTGCTGACCCACAGCAATATTCCGGTGCTGGTTTATCGTTGAGACGTGCTGCGTCGAAAACTCACAGGCCGATTTGGCAGGCATCGATCAATTTACCGGACGCCAGTTCACACGTGCTCGGCGTTGTCCAGGTTGCGATACAGTTCTTCTTCCTGCGCGAAATGGATGTCGAGTACGACATCAAGGCGGTGTAGTGCGATCTGGACATCGCGCAACGTCGGCACAATCGCCGCGTTCGGGTTGGCCATGTCCTGATTCATGCGTTCGAGCAGGCGCACCAGCCGGAATATTTCCCGATGGCCCTGGCTCAGGGCGGCGAGTGGATCGTCGCCGCCAAGTTTACGCGCGAGCTTCGGATACAGGCGCGCTTCATCGTCGCGTTCGTGCGGCACCAGTTCCTTGTGCATGTCGGCAAGCAGCGCGGTGAGTTGGTCGCGCGCGTCTTGTTCGGTCAGTGTGTCGAGCCGGCGTGCCAGATCATGCGTGCGCGCCAGTATGGGAGCGAGCACCGTATGGTGGTGCTGGATTTCCTCCAGGGTTTCCGCATCAAGGCTCGGCGCTGCAATGTTGGCGTCGCGTCCAATACCGCCACCCAGTGCGCGCAACGCGTTGAGGATCACGGCAACATCGATGACTTCCTGCAGGATCGCACCGTACAGCGGCGGCAGCTGTCCCGCCGCTGCCGCCAGCATTGCCAGCAACGACAGCCCCATGCCAGCGACGATGCTTTGCACGGCGATGCGACGCGTGCGATGGGCGATGAGCAAGGCTTCGGGTACGCGATCCAGGCGATCAGTCAACAACACCACGTCTGCGGTATCGGTCGCAGCGGTTGCGCCGCCCGCGCCCATGGCGATGCCGACGCTGGCCGCGGCCAGGGCGGGCGCATCGTTGATGCCGTCGCCGACCATGATCGTGGGCGCCAGGGCCGATGCCTTTTCTATCAAGGCGAGCTTGTCGGCTGGTTGCAGGCGCGCGTGCACTTCGTCGGCGCCGACCGCGGCGGCAACGGCTTGCGCGGGTTCGTTGCGATCGCCGGTCAACATCACGATGTGGCGCACGCCGGCCTGACGCAATTTGCGCACGGCCCGCGGTGCGTCGGCGCGCAACTGGTCGGCGAAGCTGAAGGCCCCGGCCATAACGCCATCGATGGCGACAAAACTGCCGGTGGCGTCCTGATAAGCCATCTCGCGCAGCAAGCGCTCGGCCCACTTCGCCGGCTCGACTTTCTGCGCGATGAACGGATATGCACCGAGCGCAACCG
Source organism: Rudaea sp. (assembly GCA_039935035.1). GTDB lineage: Bacteria > Pseudomonadota > Gammaproteobacteria > Xanthomonadales > Rhodanobacteraceae > Rudaea. The sequence goes on from JBDTLA010000164.1 coordinate 37,812, forward strand.
CATGGCCGGCGACTGTACCGCTCACGCCGGCACCGGCCTCCTCGTTGATGGCGTCAGGTGCGTCCAGGTGCAGCTTGCGTTCGTGCGCGATGCGCACGATGTTCTGCGAAGTTACGTGCGTGGACGCTTGCGCCAACGATGCGGTCATGCGCAGCAGCTCGTCGTCGTCCATGCTGCCGCCGGTTTCAATCGACAACAAGCGGGCCTGGCCGCTGGTTAGTGTTCCGGTCTTGTCGAAAAATAGCACGCGCGCAAGCGCGAGCATTTCCAATGCGGCACCGCCTTTGACCAGGATGCCGCGTCGCGCGCAACGCGAAAGCCCGGCGACGATTGCCACCGGTGCGGCCAGGATCAGCGGGCAGGGTGTCGCCACCACCAGCACCGCCAGCGCACGCACGGCATCGCCGCTCCACAGCCACGCGCCGCCAGCGATCAGCAAGGTCAACGGAATGAACAGCAACGCATAGCGGTCGGCAAGGCGCGTCAGCGGCGCACGCGAACGCTGCGCCGCCTCGACCATGCGGATGATGCCGGCGTAGGTGCTAAGCGCAGCCGGCCGCGAGCAGCGCATTTCGAACGGCGCGCCCGCATTGATGCTGCCACTCTGGATGCGTGCGCCGCGCGGATGTTTGACCGGCAGCGATTCGCCGGTGAGCGAGGATTCATCGAGCACGGCGTCCGCATCGAGTACTTCGCCATCGACCGGCACGATTTCACCCGAACGCACGAACAGCCGATCGCCAACGACGACATTCGCGATTTCAATGCGCTCAAGCCGGCCATCGTGGTGCCGCCAGGCGAATGCCGGCGCGCGCTGCACCAGTCGGCTCATCGCCTCTTGCGCACGCTTCGCCGCGTATGCCTCCAAAGCGCGGCCGCCGGCCAGCATCACCGCGATGACGGCGGCGACCAATGATTCATCGAGCGCCAGCGCGCCGGCGATGGCCAGCAACGCAATCAGATCCACCCCCACTTCACGCCGCCACAGGGCGATGCTGCTGTCGATCAGCAACACCACACCCATCAACAATGCGCTGGCGCTCCAGATCACGTGCGCGGCGAAGGGCTGCTCCGCCCACGCCAATACCAATCCGACGATCAACGCCAGCATGCTGAAAGCCAGCAGCGCAAAATCGCGCCACCACTTCGGATTGGAAATCATGGTTTTGAAAATGCTGATGAAATCCTCCCGTTATTGCGCTGACGCCGGTCCACCTGTTGCCCAGAGTGTGGCCTGGCCTGTCCACAACCCTTGATCTGGATCAGCATCGACAGTAGACGTCGAAGCCAGACTGCATACCACTTGTACAATTCGGATCTGATCCAGCTCATGTATATCGCGATCGCCAACTATTGTATTGCTGCGCGCACTATTTGACATGGAAACCGAACCCGTACCGCCTGCCGACTTGCGTCCATTGGGGCGCTCGCGCGCTTACACGGCCGACGATTTGCCAGCGCGACTGTTGCATTGGCATGCACCACGCGCCAATCGCTGGCAACGTTTATGTGTCACGGCT
>JBDTLA010000165.1:0-6150 GCA_039935035.1 Rudaea sp.
ATGCGCCGGAGGTGTTGGCCACGGATCTCGAAAACGGCTGGGTGTTGATGTCGGACCTGGGCACGCGCACTTATCTACCCGAGTTGAACGCCGACACGGCAGCGGGTTTGTACGCCGACGCATGCGCCGCACTACTGCGCATGCAAACAGCCGCCGATGCGAAGGGACTGCCCGACTACGACCGCACGCGTCTGATCGCGGAAATGGAGTTGCTGCCGGAATGGTTTATCCAGCGTCATCTGGGCTACGCCTTGAGTTGCGAAGAGTGGGATATTCTCGAAGCGGCATTCACGCGCCTGGTGCACTCGGCACGCGAACAGCCGCAACGTTTTGTGCATCGCGATTTTCACAGTCGCAATCTGATGATCGTGCCGGCGGACAATCCCGGCATCATCGACTTTCAGGACGCGGTGCGTGGGCCGATCACCTACGACCTGGTCTCGCTGTTGCGCGACTGTTATATCGAATGGCCAGCCGCGCAGGTCGATGATTGGGCGCAGCGCTATCGGCGAGACCTCGTTGCGGCCAGCGTGACGGATGCGGACGCTGAAGTATTCAGACGCTGGTTCGACTGGATGGGTTTGCAGCGGCATCTGAAAGTGCTCGGCATCTTCTGCCGCCTGTGGTATCGCGATGGCAAGGCCAGCTATCTGCGTGACCTGCAGTTGACGCTGCGCTACGTTCTTGATGTGTCCGATCGCTACGCCGAGTTTGTCGACCTGGCCGCGCTACTGCGCCGCGCGATCGGCGTGCGCGACATCACCCAGCCGAGCACCGATGCGAAAAAAACGGAGCACACATGCACGCGTTGATTTTCGCCGCCGGTCGCGGCGAGCGCATGCGCCCACTGACCGACATCACGCCGAAACCGTTGCTCGAAGTCGGTGGAAAGCGCCTGATCGAATGGCACTTGGAAAAGTTAGCTGCCGCTGGCGTGCGCAACGTCGTGATCAATACCTCGCATCTGGCCGAACAATTTCCAGCGGCGCTTGGCGACGGTTCGCGCTGGAACCTGCATATCGACTACGCCTACGAAGGGCCGACACCGCTGGAAACGGGCGGTGGCATGTTGAATGCGCTGCCGCTACTTGGTGCCGCACCGTTCATCGCTGTCAACGGCGACATCTGGACGAATTTTGATTTTTCCACTTTGCTGCATAATCCACACGGACTTGCGCATTTGGTCATGATCGACAACCCGGTGCATCACCTGCAAGGCGACTTCGTGCTGCGCGATGAATTGCTGCATAACGAGACTTCGCCGCGTCTTACGTTTGCCGGCATTGGTGTGTATTGCCCAGCACTGCTGGCGGAGTGCAAACCCGGCATCTTCAGCATCGTGCCTAGCCTGTGTGCCGCCATGCACGACGGTGCAGTGAGCGGCGAGCATTTTCGCGGCCGCTGGACCGATGTGGGTACGCCTGAGAGGTTGGCGGCGTTGAACGCGCCGGTAGCCGGTAGCCGGTAGCCGGTAGCCGGGAAAGCGTAAATAACTTTGTCATTCCCGCCTGTGCGGGAATGACGAACACAAGAAAATACGCGGAATTCCCGATTCTCGATTCCCGGGTACTGGGTACTGGCTCACCGATCTCCCTTAATGATCCCACGTAGAAACGGCACGGTGATACGCCGCTTGGCGGCCAGCGATTCGCGATCCATGCGTTCAATCAATGCCGTCAGCGCACCCAGGTCGCGTGGCGCATGGGCGAACAACCAATCCAGAACCGCATCGTCCAGTTCCAGACCGCGTGCGCGGGCGCGCTGGCGCACAGCTTGTCGGCGGGTGGTTTCATCCAGTGGCTTGAGCACGATCTGGGTGCTGCTGGATAGACGCGAGATCAGGTCGGGCAGACTCAATTCCAATTGCGCGGGCGGTCGCTTGGCGGCAAACAACAACGTCGATTGTTCGGCCTTGGCGCGATTGTACAAATCGAAAAGCGCGTGCTGTGCGGCGCTATCGCCGACGATCGCATCGAGGTCGTCCAGCGCGAGCAATTCGCTTCCACCGAACGCGCGAATCGCCGTACCACGATCATCGTCGAGTTTTGCCAATGGCAAGTATTGCGCGCTGCGACCATGCTCTCCCGCTGCGGCGCAGGCGCTGAGCAGCAGATGCGTTTTTCCGCAACCGCTTGCCCCTGCCATGAACACCCACGGCGTGGATGCATTTTCCGCTGCTTGCTGCAGTAGCGCCAGCGCCTGGGAGTTCTCGCCCGCGACAAAGCTGTCGAAGCGCTGCTGGATCGGCCAACGCAACGCCAACGGCAATTGTGAACTCATGTTTCGTCGAGCAGCGAGACTTTCGCATGCGGATCGGGTGCCGATGCTTGCGCAGTTCCCGGCACGGCAATGACCGATTCGTGATCGTGCCCGTACAGTTCGCTGTTGCGATAACGCTCATGCGCGTAACGCAGCAACACCATGACCACCGATGCGATCGGCAACGCGAGCAAGACGCCGAGGAACCCGAACAATTCGCCACCAGCGAGTATCGCGAAGATGACCGCCAACGGATGCAGTCCGATTTTTTCGCCGACCAGTCGCGGCACCAGCACGTAGCCTTCGAGCAGGTTGCCAACGCCGAACACGACCAGCACCAGGATTACGTGCAGCCAATCGTGGTACTGCACGACAGCCGCGATAATACCCATCACGATGCCGGTGATGCCGCCCAGGTACGGCACGAAGCTGATCAGGCCGGCAATTATGCCAATCAGCGGCCCGACATCCAGGCCAACTGCATACAACGCGATGGCATAGATCACACCGAGCACGAGCATGACCGTCAGCTGCCCGCGAACAAAACCACTGAGCGTCATATCAGCCTCGCGCGCCAGCCGCGTCACCGTGGCTTCGACGGAGCGCGGCAGCAGCTCGCGGATGCGTTTGATCATGATGTCCCAGTCGCGCAGCAAGTAGAAAAAGGCCACCGGCACGACGATCAAATGGATGCTCCAGGAGACCACCGCGAAGCCCGATTTGGATACACCAGCGAGAATGGTTGCGGCCATCCCGCCGGCCTCTTTCCAGTGCTTTTGCAAAACCCCATTCAATTGTTGCAAATCCGGCACGTCCAGGCTCAGATCAAACTTGGCGTTGAGCCACGGAATCGCATCGGTTTGTACCCACGTAAACCAATCCGGCAAATGCCGGATCAAGGTGCTGACCTGACGCTGCAGGTACGGGATCAGCAGCACCAGGACCAGAATCAACAACAGGCTCAGGCAAATGAAAACAATCGTAACGGCCAGCGTGCGGCTCAGGCGCAAGCGTTGCAATCGATCCGTCAGCGGATCGAACAGATAAGCGAACATGGCCGCTACCACGAACGGCGTGAGCACCGGCGCCAAGAGATAAATCACCGCACCGATGACGAAAACAAGTGCGACCAACTGCCAACGCAAAGGAATTTGCGCGATCATGGGTTTGACTCCGAATGACGTATGCGCCACGCCTTGCCCGACCACACCACCACATACTGGATGCCGCTGGCCAGCGTGCACGCCGCCGTCAGCCAGATCAATCCGGTAAGCAAGGATTCGGGCAGGTGGACCAGCGAACTCAAATGTACCAATTGCACCAACACGTAACCGATCTGCACACACGTGGTGAATTTCGACAGCAGCGTCGGTTGCGCATCGATGTGGCCGATCAAATTGTGGTAGACCACCGCACCCAGCACAATGATGATATCGCGCCCGACGACCAGACCGGTAAGCCAATTCGGATGCGCGCCGATCATGCCCAGCGACACAAAGCACGCGATCAACATCAGCTTGTCGGCGATCGGATCGAGGATGCCGCCGAGCCAACTCTGCCAGTTGTAGTGCTTGGCCAGGAATCCATCGAGCGCATCAGTGAGGCCGGCAATCGCGGCGATCAGCAACGCTGCACCGTAGCGCCCATCCTGAATCAGCCACGCCAGCGGCACCACCAGCAGCATGCGCAAGCCAGTCAGCGCATTGGGCAAATGGCGCCAGGGTGAGGTCAAATCAGCTTTACTGGAATCCGGGCTACGCGGCATGGCCGGGTTTCGATCTCACGGTTGTATTCCGAGCAACGCATCGACGCCTTCCAGGGGCGGCTTGGCATTGATCACGCGCAGCCCGCTGCCAGGCAATGAATCGAGCAATCGCTGCAGCGGCCCGGTGACTTCAATCTGCATTTCCACTCCATCGCCGCGCGCCTGCTCGGCGAGCACGCTGCGCACCAGGCTATTGCGCGAGAGCGCGCTGACAGCATTGACGTAATCCAGCGCCGAGTTCAACCCGCTGATCCATACCCGATAGGTCTGCGGTTTTATGTCGGCTGCGGCCTGCACGGCTTGCGCTTGCCCGCTGCCGCCATGCGCGAGCCCGAGATCCGCCAGCAGCTTGTCGACCGCGTTGCGATCGAACTGCGCAATCAGGCTCAACTGGACCTTGGGCTGGCCGTTATCAGTGACGACATCGCTGGCGTAGCTGTATTGCTGCACGTACTTCACCGCATCGGCAATAGCCTTGGACACTTCTGGTCGGGCGAGCACCGCATTGTCGCCTCCGGTGAGCCCAACCACCACTTGCGCGAGCGCGGTTTTCAGCGCACCGGCACGCTCGACATCGGATTGGGAAGTCACCGGCACCTGGGCGCTATAAAGATCGGCCGCATGCAGCGCAGGCACGAATACAAGCACCGCAAACAAGACGGCAAGGCAACGAATAACTTGGCGTGGATGCACGACGTCGATCCTGTTTGGCCGGCGGCCTATCCGTGCAGTCTGCCCAATCGCGGCGCGAACGTCTATCATGCGCGGTCTGCATCAGCGGTTGCCGTGCCATGTCTGCCGACAAACAAGCCCTAACCTACCGTGCCGCCGGCGTGGATATCGACGCTGGCGAGCAAGTCGTGGAACGCATCAAGCCGCTGGTCGCGCGCACCGCGCGGCGCGAAGTCATGGCCGGACTCGGCGGCTTTGGTGCCTTGTTCGAACTGGCCGGTCGTTACAAGGACCCGGTACTGGTATCGGGTACGGACGGCGTCGGTACCAAGTTGAAACTCGCGCAGGTACTGGGGCGCCACGACACGATCGGCATCGACCTGGTCGGCATGTGCGTCAACGACGTACTCGTGCAAGGTGCCGAACCGCTGTTCTTCCTCGACTATTTCGCCACCGGGAAACTCGACGTGGACACCACCGTCGCCGTCATCGGCGGCATTGCGCGCGGCTGCGAATTGGCCGGCTGCGCCCTGATCGGTGGCGAAACCGCGGAAATGCCGGACATGTATCCGCCCGGTGAATACGACCTGGCCGGTTTCTGCGTCGGCGCGGTGGAAAAGACGGCGTTGATCGACGGATCGCGGATTCGCGCCGGTGACGCCATCATCGGTATCGCCTCCAGCGGCCCGCATTCCAACGGCTATTCGTTGATCCGCAAGATCGTCGAGCGCGCCGGGATCAGCGTCGACAACGGCGGCTTCGACCTTGACCTTGGCGGCGTGAAACTCGCCGATGCACTGCTCGCGCCGACTACGATTTACGTCAAGCCGGTCCTGGAGTTACTCAACTGCGGCAGCAGCGTGCAATCCGCCAAAATCCCGAATCCCGAATCCCGAATCCCGGCTATAAATGGCATGGCCCACATCACCGGCGGCGGCTTGACCGAAAACATCATCCGCGTCGTACCCGATGGCCTGGGCGTGGCGCTCGACGCATCGGCTTGGAAACTTCCGCGCGTATTTGAGTGGCTGCAACGCGAAGGCAACGTTGCCGATGCGGAAATGTGGAGAACGTTCAATTGTGGAATAGGTTACACGCTGATCGTGGCGCGCGACGATGCGAACGCGATGATTGCAGCGCTGACCGACAAGGGCCTGGATGCGTGGACGATCGGAGAAATCGTGAAAGCGACGGGCGATGATAGGGTGCGGATTTCTTGAGTGTTGCGGGCCGGGGCTGAGGGCTGTGGTGGAGGGCTGAACTGAGTCCGGGGCGCGGGAAAAAGCCTGGGAGCTTCGCCATTCGCGCGTCGACGGGAATTCAGTTCCCGCGCTTGATTCAAAGGCCCCAAAAGAGAAAAGAAAGAACTGGATGACCAGCCCTCCGGCTGTTGTAAAGCGCCTCCCGCCTGCGCGGGAATGACGAGCCCTTGATTTTTCGATTCCCGATTCCCG
>JBDTLA010000166.1:0-14534 GCA_039935035.1 Rudaea sp.
CAAGAAGAAGTCACCAAGAAGAAGGCCACCCCGGTGGGGCGGTCTCCGGACATCCTGCCCTACGACTTCGCGAGCGTGCTACGGGGTTCGCTGAATGTACATCCATGTACATGCAGCGAACTGGCGCACATCGTGCGCGCCACCCTACGGGCTTTCCTGCGCCCACTCGCCGCCTCACAGGGGCCCCATTTAGCGGCGTTCCCTGCCGCAGAAGCCAAAAGCGAAGCGCACCGAATGCTGCGTTGACTCTTGATGCTGAAGTTGATTTTGACTTGGCTCTTGACCTTGAGTCCCCCTTAAGCGCGCCGAGTATCGCAGGCTTTGTGGACAAGGCCCGCAGGGGTGCGGCGATGGATCGCCGCACTCGCGATCAGTGCATGGATGCACTGTTGAGCGACCCCGCAAAGGCGAGAAGCGCAGGGCGAGCCGGGCTTTCGTGAGATGTGTTGAATCGCACCTCACGCCGGTGAGCGCCCGCACACGGATGTGCGGGCCGGTCGAGGCACCATGGATGGTTGATTGCGACAGACCTATACGCGCGCACAGCGCACGAGGCGCAGCGCCGGGGGGCATTTCTCTTGGCGACTTCTCTTTGGGCATTCAAAGAGAAGTTACCCGCTCGACTCAGTTGAGTGGAAGCTCTGCTCTATTGAAAATAAGTCGATCGATAAACTCGAATAAACGCACTGCAAATGTGATGGGTATCTCTGCGCTCATCCCATTTACAAAACACAAAATCAGGAAGCGTGCGTCAGGCGGCCTGATCCAGCATCGGCGGCAACGGACAATGTACTGCTGCACATATGGTGCGCAGCAACTCTGCTTCAGTGACGGTGACGACACCGTCAGCATCGATGGCGCGGGTCAATCCGCAGACCAGCAACTCCTTGCCGGCGGGTACGAGTTTATCGAGTACCGGCAAGGCGCGATCCAGGGCGAGCGCCCATTCCTGCGGTGGCGCATAAGCCGGAATTGCATCGGGCATTACCTCGTGCATGCCGAGTAGATACGCACGCTCGGCATCTGCCGGATTGTCGCTGCCATATTGGGCGATCACGGCGATGACCTGTGCGAGCTCGGTTGCGCAGGCCTGCAGTTTGGAGCCGCCGCTCGGCCGCGCCTTGGACGGATCCAGCGCATCGATGACCTGCACGCCAATGAGCTTTGCCAGGCAGTATTCCTCGATTGCCACGTGCCCATCGGCCTGGACCAATTCGTTGAGTGCGACCAGAAAGGTCTGCAACTGCGGACGCGGACGCCGACGCAGGACCGGGAAGGCGAGCTGCGCCAAAGGCAGGCGCTGCATCGGATGCAGTTGCGCGATATCACCGGCCAGAGCTTCGACGCCTGCCCGGGTGTCGGCATCAAAATATTTTTCGATGATGCCAAGCTGCCGACTACGCACCTCGGCTTGGGCGTCCAGGGTCAGTGCAAACACGACTTGCGGCGCACCGCTGGTCATGTATGCGCTGGCACGCAGGCGTTCGGGAATGGTTTTGCTGATGGTCTTGGCGCTGGCGATGTCATCATGGCTGGCCGTACCGGCTTGTTGGACGACTTGATTCGCGTCGACCTGCATCGCCGCACCGGCCAGCGGCAGCACCATGCGTGTTGTCGGCTCACCTTCCGATCGCCCGGCCGGGGCAACCTCGCGGGTCGCACGCGGCATCGAACCCGGTATCGCAGGCGCGAACCCAGCCAGCGAAACTTCCGCACTGTCGCTTTCGCCAACGGGTATCGGATTTGACCATGCGGCGGCGATCGCGGCAAATTCACGCGGGTCGAAATGTGGATCGATGGCCTTGATGCGCTTGGGCAATGGCGGATGGGTTGCGAACATCGCCGAATAACCTACCCCATCACCGAACAACATGTGCGCGACTTCTTCGGTATCGGAACTGGCCAGTTTCGAGCCTTCGGCCAAGCCACCGATTTTTTTCAGTGCGCCGCCGATGCCGTTGGTCTGGCGAGTGAATTGGACGGCTGATGCATCAGCGAGATATTCGCGCTGACGCGAAATGCCGGCCTTGATCAGGCGGCCAAAGAAAACGCCCACATAACCGATGATCAGAATTGCCAACCCAAACCACGCGGCGTTTCCGGAATCACGGCTGCGTCCTGTACCAGACAACACTTTTCGGCCGATGATGCCGATCACGAGAATACCGAACAACACGCCCATTAAACGGATATTCAGGCGCATGTCGCCATTGAGCACATGGCTGAACTCGTGGGCAATCACACCCTGCAATTCATCGCGTGTGAGTTTCTGCAGGCAGCCTTCGGTGACGGTGACCGCTGCATCCGAGGGTGTATAGCCAGCGGCAAACGCGTTGATCGCAGGCTCGCCTTCGATCACGTAGACCTCCGGCACCGGCACGCCCGACGCAATAGCAATTTCCTCCACCACGTTGTGCAGCCGCTTGCGCGCAAAATCGGTGGTGTTTGCGGGAACCAGCGTGGCACCCATCTGTTTGGCGACGACGCTACCGCCGCCTCGCAACGTCGACACCTTGTACAACGAGCTGAAGCCGATGACGGCCAGCACCACCAACGTGCTCACCATCAAGACTTGCGGCAACACGCTGCCGCCCGCGGCCATTTGGTCACTGTCGGCGGCGAAACCGCCGAATGCCAGGATCAGTACAAAGTCGACCGCCCCCACGATACAAACGACAGCCAGCGCGAATAGCAACAGCATGCGCTTGGTGTGCTTGCGTGCGAGTTCCTGTTGGGCAAAGAAGTTCATGCGGCGGACTCGGTCAACGCTCAAGGGTCAACGGAAAGGGAACGACAGCGCGCAGCGACCACCATCGCGATCGCCGCGCGACCAGCAATGCGTCACCCATTCAATTGAACGACACCTTCACCGCCTGCTTGACGTCGGGCGATTCCACTTCCCACGACGTGGCCGGGGCGAAATTGAACATGTTCGCCACGAACGAGTTCGGAAATACTTCGCGTTTGTTGTTGTAATACATGACGGAATCGTTGTACGCCTGACGCGCAAACGCGACCTTGTTTTCGGTCGTGGTCAGTTCCTCGGACAATTGCATCATGTTCTGGTTGGCTTTCAGGTCCGGATAACTTTCGGACACGGCAAACAGCGTCTTCAGGGTGCCGGTCAACTGGTTTTCGCCGGCGCTCAATTGTTGCATCGCCTGCGGATCACCGGGATTTGCCTTGGCTGCGGATAGGCCGCTCATCGCTGCAGTACGCGCCGCTGTCACGGCTTCGAGCGTGCCGCGCTCGTGGGCCATATAAGCCTTGGCAGTCTCGACCAGATTCGGAATCAAATCGTGGCGCCGCTGCAGTTGCACATCGATCTGGGCAAACGCGTTTTTGTAACCATTGCGCGATGTCACCAGGCCATTGTAAATGCCGACCAGAAACAGTACGACAACAACGATGATGACGAGCAGAATTAGCAATGACATAACATGTAATTCCTGACTTGGCGCTACTATTGCGCGGGACGAAAAAAGCATAGCACGGGTTTGGCCGTTACCGTGCAGAATCCATTCAAGAAAAGGTTGCCGTAGATGTGGTTCAAACGCACGCTGGCCGGGCTGGCGCTGGTATCAATCATCGGTTACGCCGCACCGGGTTCGACGCAAGGGCCCCGGCGTCCTGAACTGGCAACTTCCCATGTCGCCAATCCGGGCAAGGTGGCGCGCGAGTTCAACGGCTGGCTGGATACGGTGGAGCAATCCGGCCAGGTGTCCGGACTGGCCGCAGTTATTGTCAGCAATGACAAAGTGTTGTTGCAGCGCGGGATCGGTTATGCCGATGCCAAAAAAGGATTGCCGATAACAGCGGACAGTGTGTTTCGCCTCGCCTCATTATCCAAGGCATTCGCCAGTGCGTTGACCGCGATGCTGGTCGACGAGGGTATGCTCAGTTGGGACACGCGGGTAACCGGTGTGTTGCCGACGTTCGAACTGCACGACGCCGATGCCAGCGACAAACTGACCGTGCGTGACATCCTCAGCCAGCGTGTCGGGCTACCGCACAATACCTACGACCGCTTACTCGAACACGAAGAGCCTTATCAGGAGCTGGTCGAGAAGCTGCGCGAGGTTCCGATGACCTGTGATGTCGGGGATTGCTACGGCTACCAGAACATCACCTTCGCCTTGATTGGCGACATCACCTACGCCGTAAGTGGCGACTTTTTTTATCACCTCGTGGAAAAGCGGATCTTCCATCCCCTCGGCATGCTTACCGCAAGCTACGGAAAGGGCGCGCTGGAAGCGAGCAAAAGTTGGGCGCGGCCGCACGTGCGTCGTGGCCATGCCTGGGTGCCATTTCCGATAAAGGAAGCCTATTACCACGTGCCGCCGGCCGCCGGCGTCAACGCCAGCATCAAGGACATGGGTAAATGGCTTATCGCGCAAATGGGCGGCGATCCGAATGTCCTGCCCGAAAGCCTGCTCAAGACCGTGCATACGCCGCTCGTGGAAACCCCCCACGAACGCCGTGCCACGCCGTGGCGCCGCGCACGCTTGATCGACGCGGAATACGCACTGGGCTGGCGGGTGTACGATTACGCGGGCCAGACCCTCATCTATCACGCGGGAGCCGTGCAGGGATATCGCGCAATGATTGCATTCTTTCCAAAATACCGCTTTGGTGCGGTAATCATGTGGAATTGCGAATGCGCGCTGCCAAGCGGACTGATGCCGATGCTGCTGGACCGCTACCTGGGACTCAATCCGGTTGATTGGGCAGGGCTTGCGAACCTACAAGCCCCGCACCGCATAGCTGCCGGTAGCAAACATTAGCGCGCATCGACGATGCTGATCGTTGAACATTTCTTTCTCATCGCGTGCGACCCGAACGCAGGCTTGCTGCAATGGCCGCATGCAACACAGGATCCGGCGATGCTTGCCTCGGCTGCGTTGCTGCTCGGTCTGGCCATGCACGAACGCATCGCCATCGACGGTGCCAAGCTGCGCGTCGACACGCAGCTTCCGCTTAGCCATCCACTGTTGAACGATGCCCTGCACGTTCTGCATGCAACACAAGAGCAGACCGTGGAATCTTCGCTACGCCTACTGATGCATCGCCTGGCTCCGCTACCCGAGCAAGTGCTCGATGGCTTGTATCGACGTGACCTGGTACACCGCATCGAGACCCGCCGCTGGTTGTTCAGGAAACAGGTGCGGTATCCGCTGCGTTCAGTGCAGTCGCGCAATGAGGCGCTCGATCACCTACGCGCTGCGGCGCGCGGCGACCACGAAGATCTGCACGGCCTGGCACTGCTGCTGCTTGCCGATCAGACCGGACTGCTGGCCTTGCACCTGGATGCCTACGACCACGAACGTGCAATACAACGCCTGCTCGATCTGGGTGCGCGGGAAAACCAGCCTACTGCTACGCACCGGATTTACGCGGAAGTTCGCAACGCCTTGCTGGCTTTATAGATCGACTCAAGCCTGCCGTGCCAATTGCGGCTAACCGTTTGCACAACGGCATTCCCAGCCGCATCGCTTGACCACGGTTCGCACGTATGCCCACGCAACCTATTGCGGCATCCTGCGATCCACCAGCGATGCATTACGCCATCGCGTGTTTGGACGATTGCTACAACCGGCTAACCACCCAGCTTGAATTCAATTCGACGCGTCACATGCTCCTCGGTCGCCTGTCCATTTTGCATGCGCGGCTTGAAAACCCATTTGCGGACGGCTTCAAGGGCTGCGTCGTCAAATACGCGTCGGGGTTCGGATGCGTTGACTTTTGCATCGGTGACTTTGCCATCGGCGGTGACCGTGAACATAACTTCCACCCAACCAGACTGCTTCCTTCGGTATGCAGCAGGCGGAAAGTCTGGTGCCGCCGATTTGACCAGTTCCGCAGGGTGCGATTCGCCGACTGGCGGCGGCGGGGCTGCCGGTACAACAGGAGCTGGAGTCGCCTTGGGTGGCGGCGGCGTAGCTGCCGCAGTCGGTGCTGGTGCCGGAGCAGCTGCCAACCGCGCGGCCGCTGCCGCATCGGCTTCGGCTTTGGCCTTGGCCGCCGCGGTCGCCGCAGCGGCGAGGTCCTGCTGCTTCTGCGTGGTCTCGGCCTGCTTTTTCTTCGCGTCGAGTTTGCCGCGCAGAATCGTCAGGGTGTAATTGCTCGGGTCGGCCTTGGCCAGAATGTCGATTTCGCGCGTGGCTTCATCCAAGCTACCGCCGTTGATTTCCTGTTCGACGGCACCGGTGGCAAACGGGAAGATTTCCCGCAGTGCATCCTGCGCCATCTGGTTTTTTGGATCCTTGTCGAGCACTTGGACATACGCTTCCACCGCGTTGTCTCCGGCTGGCGACACGTAGCGTTTCTCACGGAATGCCGTACCCGCCTTCTTTATCAGTTCGTCCACACTTAACGCCGGCGCCGGCGCAACTGGAGCGGCCGGTACCGGTACCGCAGCCGGTGCCGCAGCAGCGGCTTGCGGATTGACGTTGGCCACCGCTCCAGGCGCGCTTTGACCGGCCACTGGCGCGGTAACGGGGGTGACAGGTGCGCTGGCGCGGTGCAGGAAAAAGTACGCCGCAATGGCGATGCCGACCAAAATTACGACTATCGGGACAATCTTGATCAGTGGGTTGGAAGACCCGGAAGTGCGGGATTTTGAATTGGTGTCGGCCATAGTCTATTAATTCGCTGCTGGTGAAAGAAGGACGCCGCGCGTTCCTGTTTCCTCATGCAACTTCCCGGCCAGCCGCGTCAATCAGGCATCAAGCCTCTGACGCAGGCCGCTACGCGCAGACAGCACGGTAGCGCATTTTGTGATTGATGTCGCATTTTTTTACCTGTCCTGACAAAGGTGCCGTGATTTCACCCATCGATTGGTCCGGGCCGCAGAGACCCTTCGAGCGGCCCATCGCCGTTCATTGCGTGGATTCAAAACCATTCACGAATATTGCATCGTCATCGGGTATCACCAGCAAGCTCGCCGACAACCCAGGCAAGTTTGTCAGGGTCAGACTCGTTGCGCTGAGTGAACCGCTTGCTGTCTGAGCCAGTGCCGCGGTACCACTGAATCCGTACAACTTCCAATGAGCGGAGTGCGCATGTGCAAAGCTCACGACAACATCGTGACCGATTGTGTCCTTGTTGGTCAGCAACACCATGGTGCGCTGTCCGGCGAGATGAAAGGCATAAGCCCCAATGCGATCCAGATCGGCACTGACGGCGGCGACGCTGTCACCCATGACCCTTGATCCGGCACCGTCATAGTCGAGAAAAATCGAAAACGCCCGTTCGGCTTTGCTGGGATGTACCGGTGCGACCCAACGCGTGGCCAGGTCCACGCCATTGCGCGCGAAGATAGCCAACAATTCCGCCTGTGCGATGGCGCCACTGGTGGTGTCGTCGTTTCCCCAGTTGTACTCTGTGATTGCCAGCCGCGTTCCTGGGCAATACTGATCGATCCATGCATGTGCGCGTGGAATCAGGTTGGGTTTGTTGTAATGATTCGCGTCGTTGTCACCGAGGTATTGGCCAATCCATGATTCGGATACCCAGGTCGGATCGTACAATTCCCTCAACGAGCGCAAGCGCAGCGCTGCGGTGGTCGCAGAATCGTCGTCGTTCAAGGCAACGTTCGTGCCCTGCGGGTAGTAATGCAGGTCCAGGTAATCGACCAGGCGAATGCCGTGCGCTTGTTGATACGAGCACACCTGCTGCAGATACCAGGCGACGAAAGGCAAGCCTCCATGATTCTGGCGATCGGTGCCCTCAAGACAATTGCCGGCGGCCGCATCTTTCGCTGAGGTAAACAAGTCGCAGTAGCCCCACGTCACCGGCCCCGTCACCAGGGCATTGGCATCCTGTTGCTTGATTGCGCTCGCGTACGCGACCGTCTTGTTCCAGATCTCGTCATAAGTCGGCGGCAATGGATGCACGTCGCGCTGCGTGGAGTTCCACAGCATCACTTCGTTGTCGAGTGCATACAACCTCACCCCTGCGGCGGCAGCCGTGCCGAACGTTGATTGCAGATGTGCAATCCACTGACTTTCGAACTGCGGCGTGGCCGTCATCGAAGTATCGCTGGCATCATTGCCGGTGATCGTTGTGCCATTGCCGTGGTAGCCGTTTCCGGCATCGGTGTCGTACGGATCCACTGCTTGCTGCGCGCCGTACTTGGCGACCGAGAATCCAGCGAAGTACGGGTGCTGGTGCGGGCTGTCGCTGCGCGGCGTCCATCCGATCGTGGGGATGGTTATCAGCGGCAGCGCGCCGCCGACCAGCGCCGCCGCGATGAATTGGTCCGCGGAATTGCCGACCGGAGGCGTACCCGTGCAGGACGGCGCCGCGCAATCAGGAATATTCTCGTAAAAGTAATCGCTGGCGGTGTTGTGCACATCAACCTGCCAGTTGTAGCGCGAGGTCGAATTGCCGCCCCAGCGATCCACGCTGTATCCGATCTGCGCGTTGCCGGCCGCATTGCCGTAAGCAACGCCAAAGATCAGCGGGCTGAATGGATGCACGCTGGCACCAACATCGACGCTGACGCCGATCGGCGCAGCAAATCCGACCGCCGGAAAAAGCGCAGAGATAAGCACCAGAATCGCTTTCATCGCAGACTCCGCAATCGCATCGCCAGCGAGAATACGCCCAATGGTCAAGCGTCGTCGTCTACACGATCACAACGCGCGGGCGAACACTCTGGGTAATTCATGCGCTGACAAAGGGGAAGTCGTCCGCCGCGATTGGGGCAGGAGAAACGATGAACGAGAGGACGTACGGGAGGGAGTAAGGTCTCTCCCTGCGCTGGGCAATCGCAGGGAGAGCTAATCGATTTGAAAAAAAGTCTTATTAGAGTGGTTACCGCCGCAGGACAGGCGAATCAAATTCACCTGCCTGCGATCGAATCCGGTCGTTTACAGCTCAACCGGGTTGCTCGGACCGTTCCTTCGGTCGGGATAACGAGCATTGTTGGTATTGCAGTCCTATTTCTTCTTCGCCGCAGGCTTGCGCACAGCCTTCTTGGCTGTCTTGCGCGCAGTCTTTTTGGCAACCTTGGCCCGCACAGTCTTCTTTGCAGCCTTCTTAACGGTCTTCTTCACCGCTTTCTTGGCCACTTTCTTGGCGGGTTTCTTTGCAGCTTTCTTTGTTGCTTTTTTCATAGCCATATCGCGTCTTAACTCCTCGTCAGTTGGTAGTTGCTGCCCAGTAAAAGCATGTAGAAATGCTTCGCACAGCAAATCGCTGTTCGTCGCATGTCTGAGATTGTTCACTTGTCGGCGAGTGCGCTCATCAGAAAGAAGTCTGAGCACGTGAAGCGGAATGGACACCGTCACTTTTTTTACGGCGACGGCTTTACGACCGTGCTCGATGTAGGGCTTGATGAACTTCGATGCCTGCATGGATTCCATTACGCGCTTGTTACGCCGTGGCAAAAATTATTCCCGCTGCGATTGCCTGTCAACAGGTTTGTGCGCTTTCGTCGGGCCCGGCGACCGCTGTTCGGGGGGTCGACTTTCCGGAAACCAGCCAAGAGTGCAGCACTGGTCGTGGCTTTAAATATTCCTGAATATACGTTTATATGCCTATACGGCAATACTTCCAAACGGTTACATACACAAACTTTGGTTGGATCGTACTAGCAAAAACCCCTACAGATATGCGGTTTGCAGCCATGCAAGGTTCTTGTTGAGTTGTTGCAAGCAACACGTGCAACACGTTCATTCACGTGCGGCAGTCGCAACAACGATGTGGATGAATACCCTCTCGCGTCATTCCGAACGCGCTGTGGGAGCAGGTTTTTCGTGCCGCCGGAGGGTGAAAAATAAATTCGTCGTGCAGTGCCTGATCGAGGCTTTCCATGCACGATTTGCGCAGATTTGCGCAACTGTTTGGTCGCAACTATTTCCCGAATCAACCAAGCACGCGCGTCAAGGCATCGGCGAAACGCACAAGATCCGAATCGGTTTTCGTTTCCGTCGCGCACACAAGCAGCGCGTTTTCCAACTCAGGATAGTCATCGCCCAACGCAAAACCGGCGACGATGTTTTCGCCGCCGAGTTGCTCGACGACTTCCTGGGCAGAGCGTGGAAGGTTCAATACGACTTCATGGAAAAACGGTCGCGAAAATATTTGCTCGACACCTTTGATGGCGCAAAGTCGATCACGCAGCGCACGCGTGTTGCGCATGCTGGCCTTGGCCGCACGTTCGATGCCTTGCGGACCGAGCATCGCCATGGCGATCGTGGCTGCGGTAACCAGCAATCCCTGGTTCGTGCAAATGTTTGACGTCGCCTTGGCGCGGCGGATGTGTTGCTCGCGTGCCTGCAAGGTAAGCGCGAACCCGGGCTTGCCATCGATGTCCGTGGTCCGTCCGACAATGCGTCCCGGCATCTGGCGCACGAATTCCTGCTTGCACGCGAGAATCCCGAAGTACGGACCGCCCGAAGACAGCGGCACCCCGAGCGGTTGGCCTTCGCCGCAGACGATGTCCGCACCGCGCGCGGCCGAACTCGCGCTTCCCCATTGCCCGGGTGGTTTGAGCACTGCCAGCGACAGCGGGTTGACCACGCCGATGACCAGTGCGCCTTTTGCATGCGCCCAATCGGTCAATGCATCGACGTCCTCAAGCACACCGAAGAAGTTGGGCTGCGGGATTGCCAGCGCGGTGAATGCACCGAAATCCTGTTGCGAAAGCCAGCTCGGCGAAATACTGCCGCCATCGCCACCTGCGGTTTGATCGTGGCAAAAATCCACTTCCACCACTTCTATATTTTGCAGCTCGACAATCGTGCGCAGGGTTTTTCGATAGGCCGGATGCACTGTTCGCGGCACCAGGACCCGACGCGGCCCTTTCTTGGTGCAGCGCTCGGCCATCAGCACGGCTTCAGCCAGCGCCGTGGCACCGTCGTACAGGGAAGCGTTTGACACATCCATGCCAGTCAACCGGGTCATCATCGTCTGGTATTCATAGATGAGCTGCAGCGTGCCTTGGCTGGCTTCGGCCTGGTAGGGCGTGTAAGCGGAATAGAATTCACCGCGTGACACGATCGCCCACACCGCCGCCGGAATATGGTGCTCGTAGGCACCGGCACCGGCAAAATTCAATGGTGTCCCGTCCTGTTCAGCACGTAGCTTCATCAGGCGTGTGACTTCCATCTCGTTCAGCCCTGGCGGCACGCCTTTGAGTTGCTCGATTTTCAACGCGGCCGGAATCTCGTCGAACAGATCCTCGATGCGTGCAACGCCAATCGTTGCGAGCATGGCCCGGACGTCGGCTTCGGAATGGGGGATGAAGGGCATGGGCTACTCGATGGCGGTAAGTAAAAGGTTACGGTGAGCGGTGAGCGGGAAAGCATTAAAACTTCGTCATTCCCGCGAAAACAAATATCGTTCGTCATTCCCAGCTCTTAGTGGGAGGCGCTCCACAACAGCCGCAGGGCTGGTCACCCACTGACTTGACCGTTCGCTCGTGCGCCCAGTGCGGAGCAAAGGCACTGGATTCCCGCGTACTCGGGAATGACGATCTTTTTGACGTCGCGACAGATCGTATCTCGAGCATCAAACCCCAATTCCCGAGTTCCGAATCTCGATTCCGATCCGCACCCCAAAATGACAGGCTTTTGACGTTACGAATCCCGAATCCCGAAGCCCGACTCTTCAATCAATGCTCGTCTTCTTCGATCAACTCGGCGTAAGCATCGGGGTCGAGTAGTTGCTCGGTGTCTTCGGCAAGATTGCGCGGCTTGAGCACGTAAATCCAGCCTTCGCCGTAGGCATCTTCGTTGATGGTCTCGGGCTTGTCGCTCAGTGCTTCGTTGACTGAAAGCACTTCGCCTGAAATGGGCGCATAGACGTCCGACGCTGCCTTGACCGATTCGACCACGGCGCTGGCATTGCCTGCCTGCACTTCATCGCCGACGCTGGGCAACTCAACATAGACCAGATCGCCGAGCAGGCTTTGAGCGTGGTCGGAAATACCGACCGTCACACTGCCATCGTCTTCGATGCGCGCCCATTCATGGGATTTCAAAAATTTCAGGTCACCGGGAATTTCGTTCATGATTGTTGTCCTGGAGTTCGATCAACGCAACGCAATTCTACACTGGACGCAAGGCCTGCAAACCCTCTCATGTGCGATGTCGGTCACGCCACGTCGATCTGGCTTTGACCATCGCGGACGAAAGGATATTTGACCACGCGTACCTGCGCCAGCTTGCCGCGAATGTCCACGCTTACGCCATCGGCTACGCCGGCAGGAACGCGCGCAAAGGCGATGGCCTTGCCCAGCGTCGGGGAAAACGTGCCCGACAGGATTTCACCATCGCCATTTTTGGTAACCACGCGCTGGCCATGGCGCAACACGCCCTTGTGGTCCATCACCAAACCGACCATGACGCGAGCCACACCATCGGCTTGCTGCTTTTCCAGCGCGCCGCGACCGATGAATTCGCGGCCTTCGCTCAATACGACCGTCCACGCCAGGCCAGCTTCCCACGGCGTAATGGTCTCATCCATGTCCTGGCCATAAAGATTCATCCCCGCTTCCAGGCGCAATGTATCGCGCGCACCGAGCCCGGCTGGCGACACGCCGGCGGAGATCAAGCTATTCCATAACGACACGGCCTGGGATTGCGACACGATGATCTCGTAACCGTCCTCGCCGGTGTAGCCAGTGCGAGCAATAAACAATCCATCGCCCTCGACCGCGGCAAACTTGCCGAGCTTCTCCGCTTTTTCGCGCAGCGATGCGCTGAGCACGGTATGTACGCAGGCGCGCGCATTCGGCCCCTGCGCCGCGATCATCGCCAGGTCGGAACGTTCGGTAACTTTCACCGCAAACGCCACCGCCTGCTTTTCAATCCAGGCCAGGTCCTTGTCGTGGGTAGCCGCATTGACGACGACGCGGAAGAAATCTTCGTCCAGGTAATACACGATCAGGTCGTCGATCACCCCGCCGTGCTCGTTGAGCATGCACGCGTACAAGGCTTTGCCGGAGCGCTTGAGTTTGTCGACGTCGTTGGCGAGCAGGTAGCGCAGGAATTCACGCGTGCGTGCGCCGTGCAGGTCGACCACGGTCATGTGCGAGACGTCGAACATGCCCGCGTCGCGACGCACAGCGTGGTGTTCCTCGATCTGCGAACCGTAGTTGAGTGGCATGTCCCAACCGCCGAAATCCACCATCTTCGCGCCGAGTGCGCGGTGCGTGGCATTGAGAACCGTGCTCTGGGTCATGTTGATTGTGGCCGAAAACTTGGGACAACCATTATCGCCTTCGCGCGCACCGAAACCAACCTGCCTTTATCCGACCGCGCGCACCTTCAAGGTTGAACCATCCACGCCAACCACTTCCACCGCCGCGCCTGCGGGCAATTCCGGGCCTTCGACCAGCCACAGCGAATCGGCAACGCGCGCCTTGCCGCTGCCGTTTACGATGGCCGTTTCCAGCGTGTAACGCCGGCCAATGAATTGTTCGGCGCGCCGATTCAACAATGGTTGATCGCTTGGCTGGTTGGCGATGCGACGCACGAAGCGCCAGTAGCCGTAACAACTGATAAGCGCGAATACGACGAACACTACCGCCTGTCCGGCAAATGACATCTGCGGCACGAACAGCAATACCACGCCGAGTGCCACGGCAGCGATGCCGACCCAGAGCAGGAAAAATCCGGGCACCAGCAACTCGGCGCCAATCAGCACCAAGGCCAACAGCCACCAGCCATAATGCGCAGTGAAATCGACTGTCATCTATATGTTCCTCGAAAGATCGACTGCGACGGTGCGCAATCGACTCATGTCGGACCGCCTACCTGTCGAGTGTTTGGATCCAGTACCTGTTGTTCCTTCAGGCTGGCCTTGGCCAACTCGGCAATACCCGCCAGCGAACCGAGAATGCCCGTGGCTTCCATCGGCAACAGCATGATCTTCTGGTTCGGCGCGCCAACCATCGCCTTGAGCGCATCGACATATTTCGTGGCGACGAAGTAGTTGATCGCGTTGATGTCGCCCTGGCGGATGGCGAGCGACACCAGCTCGGTGGCCTTGGCTTCCGCGGCGGCCAGGCGTTCGCGCGCTTCGGCGGCACGGAATGCCGCTTCACGCTCGCCCTCGGCGGCAAGAATCACCGATTGCTTTGCGCCTTCGGCTTTGAGGATCGCGGCTTGGCGGAATCCTTCGGCTTCGAGGATGTTCGCGCGCTTTTCGCGTTCGGCCTTCATCTGCCGCGCCATCGAATCAACCAGATCGCGCGGCGGCTGGATGTCCTTGATCTCGATGCGATTGCACTTCAAGCCCCACGGATGCGTGGCCTCGTCGACCACATTGAGCAGGCGCGCATTGATTTCGTCGCGCTTGGACAGAGATTCATCCAGATCCATCGAGCCGAGCACGGTGCGGATATTCGTCATTACCAGATTCAGGATGGCATTGGTGAGATTGGAAACCTCATATGCTGCCTTGGCCGCGTCGAGCACTTGATAAAAGACCACGCCATCGACCTTGACCACCGCATTGTCCTTGGTGATCACATCCTGGGAAGGAACATCGAGCACCTGCTCCATCATGTTCAGCTTGCGCCC
>JBDTLA010000167.1:0-14225 GCA_039935035.1 Rudaea sp.
TCACCGTTTATGCCGGCGCAAGAAAATTGATCCTGCGCTGGTCCGATCTGGTTGAATACAACGGCAATCGCGCCCAACGCGGCAGCAAACTGCCACGCGGCTTCCAGCGCGTCGAGCGCATCGAAACGACAGGTTGAAACTTCCATGACATTACACCGCTCACGACGTCGCTGGCTGTGGCGCATTCTTGGCGCAATCGTCGTCTTGCTGCTGATTGCCGTGCTTGGCGCATGGCTGACATTGCGCGCAAGCATCCCGACATTGAACGGCCATCTTGCCGTGGATGGACTGAGTACACCCACGATGATCGAACGCGATGCACTCGGTACAGCAACGATCAAGGCAGCCAGCCGCAACGATGCCGCGTTCGCGCTGGGTTTCGTGCATGCGCAGGAACGTTTCTTCGAGATGGATCTGATGCGCCGCGCCGCCGCGGGCGAGTTGTCCGAACTCGTGGGTTCGGCGGCACTGAAAATGGACAAACAACGTCGCATGTTCCGCATGCGCGAACGCGCGCTGCAAACGCTGCCCACGCTCGCACCCGAGGATCGCGCGTTGCTTGACGCATACACCAAAGGCGCCAATGCAGGGCTATTGGGATTGACCTCGCGGCCTTGGGAATACTGGTTGCTGGGTTCGCGGCCTGCACCGTGGACGCCAACCGACAGCCTACTGGTCATGGATGCGATGTTCTTCGATTTGAACGATTCGACCAATGCGCGAGAACTGGCCTTCTCCAGGATCAAGAGTGCGCTCGGTGAAAACCTTTATCGATTCCTTTCCGTGAGTGGCGGCCCATGGGATGCGCCGTTGCTTGGCCCGCCGATGAAATATCCGCCGCTGCCAACCGCCGCTGATATCGATCTGCGCAAGCTCGATCCAAAGTTGCTGCATATTCCCGCGGCCCATGCCGAACCCAAGTCCACGCCGGGTAGCAACGGTTTCGTCGTCAATGGTGCGCTGACCGCGACCCACGCGGCACTGGTTGCCAACGACATGCATCTGGGATTGCGCGTGCCAAACATCTGGTTCCGCGCACGCGTGCAATATCCGAATCCGCGTCGCGCCGGGAAAGCCGTGGATGCCATTGGCGTAACCTTGCCTGGGTTGCCCGTGATCGTCGCTGGCAGCAATCGACAAGTAGCCTGGGGTTTCACCAACAGCTACGGCGACTGGATGGATTGGGTTCGGATAAAACTGGATCCAGACGACAAAACCCGCTACGCCACCCCTGATGGCTGGAAGGCATTGTCGCAAAGTGAACAAATTATCAAAGTCCACAACGCATCGGATGTGAAGTTGCCGGTACGCGATACGAAGTGGGGGCCGATCATCGCCGAGGATGCCGACGGTACCCCGTTGGCGCTGGCATGGACTGCGCTGCAACCCGGCGGCGTGAATATCGAATTCGCACGCATGGATACGTCCGAGACCGTCGACGAGGCGATCGAGATCGCCAATCGCGCCGGCATGCCGGCACAGAATTTCATGGTCGGCGACCATGCCGGAAACATCGGCTGGTCGATCGCCGGACGCATCCCGAAACGCAGCGGCGGCTACGACTCCATGCTGCCCTCGGACTGGAGCCAGCCCGGGACGGGCTGGGATGGCTGGCTTGAACCTGCGGATTATCCGCGCTTGCCGAACCCGCCTTCGCAACGCATCTGGACGGCGAATGCGCGCATGCTCGACTGGCAGAGTGCAGATTACGCCAAGCTCGGCGATGGCGGTTTCGACTTTGGCGCGCGCGCACGACAGATTCGCGACGACCTGCAGCAAAAGACCCAGTTTTCTCCCGATGACATGCTCACCATCCAGTTGGACGATCGCGCGCTGCTGCTGGAACACTGGCACGCAAATCTGGCGGATGTCGTCGCGCGGGCCGGAGAGAGATCTCCACTCGCACAAACCAAAACCTACCTCGCCCAATGGAACGGCCATGCCGATCCGACATCGATCGCCTACCGGCTTGTGCGTGGTTATCGTCAACAGGTGCTCGACACTGTGCTCGATGGTTTCGCCGCAGCAGTCCGCGCCAGGTATCCGGACTTCAAGGCGCCGCACCTGGGCCAGGCTGAGGTCATCGTCGATGACATCCTGAATAGCCGACCGGACAATCTCCTGCCGCCCGGCTACAAGGACTGGAACGACCTGCTGCAACAATGCGCTGAGCGCGTGGTCGACAAACTCGCTGCGAAACCCGGCGGACTGGCGAAGCGCACGTGGGGCGAGCTCAACGAAACGCGCATCCAGCATCCACTCAGCGGTTCATTGCCCGGATTCGGATGGCTGCTGGATATGCCGCGCCGACAACTACCCGGCGACAACAACATGCCGCGCGTGCAGGGACCGGATTTCGGCGCGTCCGAACGCTTTGCCGTCGAGCCCGGGCACGAGGAATACGGCTACTTCCACATGCCCGGCGGACAAAGTGACAACCCATTGTCGCCGTTCTACGGCGCAGGCGACGAGGCCTGGGCACAAGGCAAAGCCACGCCATTCCTGCCGGGCGCCGCAAAGTATACTTTGAGCTTGAATCCTCGGTGAGCACTGAGGGCTGCTTTCAGCCCTGGCCACCCAACACGTTTTCGACGATCCGCCGATACAACAGCGGCAACATTTCCAATTCGTCGAGGCTCACGTTTTCGTCGATCTTGTGGATCGTCGCGTTGACTGGACCGACTTCCACGACTTCCGCGCCGAGTGGCGCAATGAAGCGCGCGTCGGACGTGCCGCCGCCGGTATCGGCTTTCGGGACGATGCCGCAGACGTCGGTGATCGCCGTAGTCACGGCGCTCCGCAATGTGCCGGCATAGGTCAGGAACGGCTCGCCGGACAAGTCCCAGTGCAGATCAAATTCCAGGCCGTGCTTGCGCAGGACTACTTCGGTGCGATCGCGCAAACTGCGCGCTGTGCTTGCCGTGCAGAAGCGGAAATTGAATTTCGCTTCGAGCGTACCGGGTACGACGTTGTTTGCGCCGGTTCCGGAATGCACATTGGATATCTGGAACGATGTCGGCGGAAATTCGGCATTGCCTTCGTCCCAGCGCATCGCCGCCAGTTCGGCCAAGGCCGGTGAAGCCAGATGAATCGGATTGCGCACCTGGTCGGGATACGCAACATGACCTTGTACGCCGCGCACAATCAGCGTCGCCGACAGCGATCCGCGCCGTCCAACGCGCACAACATCGCCCAACTGGCGTGCCGACGACGGCTCACCGACCACGCAAAAATCAATGCCTTGACCGCGCCTGCGAAATTCCTCGACGACCCGGCGCACTCCGTCATGATTCGTTGGACCTTCCTCATCACTGGTCAGCAGCAGCGCGACCGTACCGGGGTGTCCCGGATTCGCCGAGACGAACGCCTCGAGCGCAAGCGTCATCGCCGCGACGCCAGATTTCATGTCTGCGGCACCGCGGGCATATAAAACTCCATCGCGAACCGTTGGTTCGAACGGCGGGCTCGTCCAAGCGCTTTCCGGACCGCTGGGCACGACATCGGTGTGGCCAAGGAAGGCGAAGACCGGCGCTCCGGCCCCGTGCGTCGCCCAGAGATTTTCCACGTCGCCATAACGCAGGCGCTCAATGGTAAAACCCGACCGCGCCAGACGCTCGGCAATCAGTGTCTGACAACCGGCGTCATCCGGCGTTACCGACGCACGCCGAATCAGCTCACAACTCAAGTCCAAGATGGCGCTCATGCAGCGAATAGCTTGGTGAACTGCTTGTCCGTAAATCCAAGATGCACGTTGCCGTCGTCAAGCACCGTCACTGGACGACGTACCAGCGCCGGATACTCCTTGATCAGCAACAACCACTCCGCGTCCGAGCCTGGCATTTTGCGCGCAGGTGTGAGGTTACGCCACGTCATGCCGCTGCGATTGACGAGCTTTTCCCAGCCGCCGACCTTCGCGGCCCAGGATTTCAATGTCGCCGCATCCGGACGGTGTTCGCGGTAGTCGGTAAAACCGTGCTCAATCTTGTGCCGATCGAGCCACGTGCGCGCCTTGCTGCAGGTGCTGCATTTTTCGAGACCATAAAGATTTACTGCCATGCATCCATCTCCAAAGTCGCACCCAGTTGAATAATTTGTCCGAGCGCCAAGAATCCGCTTGATCCGCGCAAGAATACCGAATGCCGCACCAAGTCCGTAGCGATACGCCTGGGCAAAACCAAATCGCTCTACGAGCGTTGTGATGGTGCTTTCGCGTCAATGGCGGCCATTGCGGAAAATTGTTTGCCCCGCGCCGGGCGGTATTGACCATTACTCACCACTGCGCAACAACTCGTTGATTGAGGTCTTGCTGCGGGTCCTGTCGTCGACGCGCTTAACGATGATCGCAGCGTACAGGCTATGGCTGCCGTCGGCCGCCGGCAGACTGCCAGCAACGACGACGCTCCCTGACGGCACGCGCCCATAGTGCACCTGCTTGCTGGCACGATCGTAAATGCGCGTGGATTGACCCAGGAATACACCCATGCCGATGACGCTGCCGTGCTCGACGATCACGCCCTCGACCACCTCCGAACGCGCGCCGATGAAGCAATCGTCTTCAATGATGGTAGGCGACGCCTGCAACGGTTCGAGCACGCCGCCGATACCGACGCCACCCGACAAATGTACATTTTTACCAATTTGCGCACACGATCCGACCGTCGCCCAGGTATCGACCATCGTGCCCGCGCCGACATGCGCGCCTATGTTGACGTAACTTGGCATCAGCACCGCATCGGCGGCCACATAAGCGCCGCGCCGCACCAGTGCGCCGGGCACGACGCGCGCGCCCAGCCCACTGATTTCGGCATCGTTGCCATGCATGAAGCGCAATGGAACCTTGTCGAATGCCAGTGCCGGGCCGCCATCGACCACGCGATTGGCGTTGATGCGAAAGTACAGCAGCACGGCTTTTTTCAACCACGCATTCACCCGCCAACCACCCTGCCCGTCCGGCTCGGCCACGCGCAATTCACCGGATTCGAGTCGGCCAATAGCCTGTTCGACAGCCGGTCGGATGCTTGATTCGATTTCCTCGCGGCCCAATTGCGCGCGGCGTTCGAAGGCATCGTCGATCAGGGCTTCAGGCGTTGACATGTGTTGCTCCGTTTTGGCTGCCGATGCGCTGGCGCAATGCGTCGCGCAAGCGATTTCTGCAATGTTCACTCAACGCCTGGCCGTCGGCATCGGTGATCTGGAAAAAATCTTCAACGCGTTCGCCGAATGTTGCAACGCGCGCGTCATGGACGCGCACGCCAGCGTCGAGAAATGCCTGCGCCACGGCGGCCAGCAATCCCGGTCGATCGGTGCAAACCAGCGCGAGCTGGGTGCGCAGGGTCGCCGTATCATCGACGAATTCGATCTGCGGCGCCATCTGGAAATGACGCAACTGGCGCGACAGATTGCGCTGTACCGGTCGGCTGCGATAAGGGGTTTGCGCCAGTGCGGTGCGCAGCGCAGCTTCGAGCTGCGCGGTGCGTGGCGCGGTTGCCGGTGCCTGGGTGTCGCCGTCGAGCAACAGGAACGTATCGAACGCCAGATCGGTCGGCGATCCGAGCACGCGCGCTTCCATCACGGTGAAGCGCAAGCGATCCAGGACCGACGAGATCGCGGCAAACAAGCCATCGCGATCCGGCGCGCATACGAACAATTCCGTGGTACCGCGGATCGACAACGGATGCACGGCCACCAACGGCAGCGCGCTCCCGGCAACGATTGCCTCAGTCTGCCACGCGATCTGCTCGGGTCGATGGCGCAGAAAGCTTGCTGCCGGAAAGTCGACCCAAACCGCGGCGATGCGCGCGTCATCCAGGCCATGTTCGAGCAGGATCTTCGTTGCGCGCTCGCGACACTCGCGCACGCGCACATCTGCGCGTAGAGGCAACGCCAGGTCGCTGCGCAAGGCGTAGCGCGCGGCGACATACAAATCGACCAGCAAGCGCGATTTCCACGAGTTCCACAACCGTGGACTGGTGCCGCGGATGTCGGCAATGGTCAGCAGGTACAAATGTTCCAGGCGTTCCCAGTCGCCGACCACGGTGGCGAAACGCAGCACCACGGCCGGATCGGTGATGTCCTGGCGCTGCGCGGTGGCACTCATCAACAAATGCCAGCGCACCAGCCACGCTACCAGTTCGGCATCTTCATCGGCCAAGCCCAGGCGCGCGCAGAATTCGCGCGCTTCGTTTTCGCCAAGGGTCGAGTGATCGCCGCCACGTCCCTTGGCGATATCGTGAAACAACGCGGCCAGCAACAACAGCTCGGGCTTTTCCAGTCCGGCAAAAATGTCGCAGGCTACCGGGAAATCCGCACGCGCCTCGGGTTGAGCGAAATGGGCGATATGACGCAACACCCGCAGCGTGTGTTCGTCGACGGTGTAGACGTGGAACAAGTCGTACTGCATGCGCCCAACGACGCGCGCGAATACAGGCAAAATCGCGGCCAGCACGCCGTGGCGATTCATCTGCCACATCGCCTCGACCGCCGGTGCACCGCGTCGCAACAGGTTCAGAAAGGCCGCGAGCACGCTCGGATCGCTGGCCAATTCGGCGCGACGCAGGACTTGCGCCTGCTGGATGCGGCGCATCGTCTGCGCGGTGAATCCGATCAGCTCGGGATGTTGGATACGCAATGCGAATGCATCGATCAGTGCCGCGGGCCGGCGCAGAAACAAATCCGCGTCGCACGATTCCAGGCGTCGGCCAACGGCGAGGAACTCCGCGTCCAGCGCAATGGGCTGCGGGTCGGGTTCGAGCAATTCCTCAAAACGTTCGGTCAACTGCACGCCAAGGCGCTCGACCACATTGGCCGCCCGGTAGTAATCCTGCATGAATTGCTCGACCCCGAGCAGCGGTTCGGCGGCTTCGGTGGCCTCATCAGACGCGTCTTGCAAGCGCTCACCGTCGCGAAAGCCCAATCTGTTTGCCAAGCCGCGCTGATAATCGAACAGCAAGCGTTCTTCGGCGCGTCCGGCTTCCAGATGCAATGCATAGCGATAACGCTGCAGCACCGTCTGCGCATTGGCCAGGGCGGCGACTTCCGCCGGGTCGAGCAAATCCGCGCCAATCAGCGCTTCGAAATCCGCTGCGGCAACCACGCGGCGACCGAGCCAGCGCAATTGATCCAGCGTGCGCAAGCCGCCGGGGCCGTCTTTCAGATTCGGTTCCAGATTAAGCGCGGTGTCGTCGAAACGCGCATGCCGCACGGCCTGTTCGGCGCGCTTGGCTGCCAGGTATTGCAACGGCGGCCACAACCCCGGATCGTCGATGATCTGCGCCAGCATCGGCTCCATGTCCGCATCGCCGCACAATCGTCGTGCATCGAGCAGGTTGGTGAAAACCGTTACGTCTTCGCTGGCCAACTGCCGACATTGCGCCACGTCGCGCACGGCCTGCCCGGGCTTGAGTCCGATATCCCACAGGCAACGGAAAAAGTGTTCAAGGCCGCGCAATTGCGCCGCCGTGGGGGTTTGCCGACTCAATGCCAACAGGTCGATATCCGAATGCGGAAACAGGATGCCGCGACCAAAACCGCCGACCGCAAAAAGAACAATGCCCTGACCGAGTCCGATGCAAGCGCTCCAGACATGCGCAATCACGCGCTCGACCGTCTCGGCGCGCAAGCCCAGCAGTTCGTTTGCCGCAACACCGGAATCGAACGCATCGGCCAATTGCCGATCGACATCGCCCAGCAACTGACGCAAGGCCAGGCGCGCGGCCTCCGGTACGCCCAGTCGGGGTACCGACGGCGGCATGCGCGGCAAGACAAGAATCGGCGCCTTGTTCGCAACGGAACCGGCGGGGGTCATCGTCGCCTCAGGCGGCGTTCGGCCAGGGCGTGAGGATCTCGAACCCATCATCGGTCACCGCCAGGGTATGTTCCCACTGCGCCGACAACGAGTGATCCTTGGTAACCACGGTCCATCCATCCGGCAACAAGCGCGTCTGCGCTTTGCCGGCATTGACCATCGGCTCAATCGTGAAGGTCATGCCTTTTTCCAGGCGCAGGCCGACATTACGATGACCGTAATGCAGCACCTGCGGATCTTCGTGATAAATCGTACCGATGCCATGTCCGCAATATTCACGCACCACAGAAAAGTGCTGCGCTTCGACATGTTGCTGGATCGCATGGCCGATATCGCCCAGTGTCGCGCCCGGACGCACCTGTTCGATGCCCTTCATCATCGCCTCGAACGTCACCGCGCACAGGCGCTTGGCCAGCACCGAAGGTTCGCCGACCATGTACATGCGGCTGGTATCGCCGTGCCAGCCATCCTTGATCACGGTAACGTCGATGTTGACGATATCGCCATCCTTGAGCGTCTTGTGATGGCTCGGAATCCCATGGCAGATCACGTTGTTTACCGACGTGCACACGGTTTTCGGAAAGCCCTTGTAGCCGACATTTGCCGGAATCGCCTTCTGAACATTCACGATGTGCTCGAAACAAATGCGATCCAGTTCCTCAGTGCTGACGCCGGCTTTCACGTGCGCCGCAACGATCTCGAGCACCTCGGCAGCCAGGCGCCCGGCCACGCGCATTTTTTCGATCTGTTCGGGAGTTTTGATGCTTACGGCCATGGGTCTGCTGAGGATTGAGTTTTGAGGGTTGAAGACTGAGGGATGAGAAGCCTAAATGGTTCGTCATTCGAGCGTAGGCGGGAATGACGGATACTTATGAACCGAGTCCCAGTTCCGCTTTACGAATCCCGATTCCCGGCTCTCCAGCAAGTTTAACTTGTCCGCCCCCCTTGAACCAAGCTACAATTCTGCGGTTCCCCGTTGGGGGAACAAAATCCGCACACGTCTCGTCACTCGTATCGGGGTGCCTTGCCGGCCAAATGTTCCGACGGACTTTCGAGTTCGCCGCGACGGCCGCGGGGTCGCTACGAGGGAAACGTGGAGGTTTCAACCCCGGGCTGTTCGCGCGAAACCAAGGTTCGCGGCCGCCCATTTCTGGAGTTCACCATGCCTCAAGTTACCATGCGCCAGATGCTCGAAGCCGGCGTGCATTTCGGTCACCAAACCCGTTACTGGAATCCGCAAATGGCACCGTATATTTTCGGTGCGCGCGGCAAGATCCACATCATTAACCTCGAAAAAACCCTGCCGCTGTTCAACGATGCGATGAATTTCATCTCCGGTCTTGCACAGAAGCGCGGCACCGTCTTGTTCGTCGGCACCAAGCGCTCGGCGCGCGATGCGATAAAGGAAGAAGCCACCCGTTGCGGCATGCCCTACATCAGCATGCGCTGGCTCGGCGGTATGCTCACCAACTTCCGCACCGTCAAGCAGTCCGTGGCCCGGCTCAAGGAGCTGGAAATCATGTCGGCCGACGGCAGCTTTGAAAAGCTGGTCAAGCACGAAGTGCTGTCGCTGATCCGCGAGCGCGACAAACTGGAAAGCTCGCTCGGCGGCATCAAGAACATGAATGCCCTGCCTGACGCCTTGTTCGTGATCGACATCGGCCACGAAGACATCGCGGTCAAGGAAGCGCGCAAGCTTGGCATTCCGGTCGTGGCTGTGGTCGATTCCAACTACAACCCGAGCCCGATTGATTACGCCATTCCCGGCAACGACGACGCGATCCGCGCGGTGCAGTTGTACACCGGCGCCGCCGCCGATGCGGTACTCGAAGGCAAGGCTGCTGCACCGCAATTCGCCGCTGCCGCAAAAGACGAATTCGTCGAGCTCGATGCCGAAGGCAATCCGCTCTCCAAGGCTGCCGCCAGCGACCGCGCCGACCGCCACAAACCCGGTGCGCGTAAACCTGCTCCAGCCAAGAAGCCGCAAGGGCGTCGCGGACCGCCGCCGCCGGCGGCAAAAAGGGCCGAAGCCAAGACGGATGACGCTGCCAAATCCGATGCAGCACCTGCTGCGGAAGCCAAATCCGATGCAGCACCTGCTCCTGAAGCCAAGGCCGACGCAAGCGCCCCGGCTGCCGAGTAAGGTTTCCTCGTTGCCCCCTTATGCGGGGGTAATTGAGCGGCAACAACGGGCGGATTGGCCGATAGCCAGCCGCCCGGTGGTTTGGACGGCGAGCTTTCGCCCGCGCCACGACCGAAACCCGACATCCGCACAATCGCAATTTGTCACGCGCGACCATCACGATCGCGCTTTTGTTCACGATTACTTTTGAGGTACCGCAATGGATATCACCGCAAGCATGGTCAAGGAACTGCGCGAGCGCTCTGGCGCCGGCATGATGGAATGCAAGAAGGCGCTGGTCGAAAACGACGGAAATATCGACACCTCCATCGAATGGCTGCGCAAGCAGGGCCTGGCCAAGGCTGACAAGAAAGCCAGCCGCATCGCTGCCGAAGGTCGGATCGTGCTGGCCGACGCGCCTGGCAAGGCCGTCCTCGTCGAGGTCAATTCCGAAACCGATTTCGTGGCCAAGGACGAGAACTTTCTCACCTTCGCCAACGACGTTGCCAAGGTTGCATTGAGCAGCGGCGCAAACGATGTCGAAGCGCTGAAAGCCGCCAAGACCTCGCAGGGCAGCACGGTTGAGGAAGCGCGCCAGGCACTGGTCGCCAAGGTCGGCGAAAACGTGCAGGTGCGACGCATGGTTCGCGTTGATGGCAGCAATCGTGTCGCCGCCTACGTCCACGGCGGCCGCATCGGCGTGCTGGTCGAAATGAAAGGTGGAACGGATGAACTTGCACGCGGCATCGCGATGCACATTGCCGCGATGAATCCGGCGTATCTAACACCCGACCACGTACCGGCCGAAATTGTCGCCAAGGAAAAGGAAATTGCGCTCGCGCAGATGACCGACAAGGATCGCGCCAAACCGGCCGAGATCCAGGAAAAGATGATCGGCGGCAAGATCCGCAAGACCCTCGCGGAAGTCTCGTTGACTGGCCAGCCTTACGTGCTAGATACCAACGTCAACATCGAAGCCGCATTGAAGAAAGAAGGCGCCGAAGTACTCGGCTTCCATCGCCTTGCCGTTGGCGAAGGCATCGAGAAGAAAGAAGAAGACTTCGCTGCTGAAGTGATGAAGCAGGCTGGTTTGGCCTGACCGCAGCCTTCATCGCAACAAACAAAAGCCCGCAAGTGATCGCGGGCTTTTTTATGCCCCAGGTGCGGATGTTGGAGTTTGCGTTCGCTCACCCGCAGCTCAAGCGCACTGAATAGTATGTCGACAAAGTAGGTTGGGCCAAGCGACGCGGTACCCAACTTGGCGGCGCATAAAATCACTCATGGTTTGGCGTTGAGGCTGGCAACCGTCGGCGCGAATTCGGCGTATTTCTTCAGCAGCGCCAGAAAGCCCGGGTCTTGGCGGATCGGATCCCAGGCCGGGTCGATCCAAAGCATCACGGGCGAGTAGCTGCGTCCGACTCCGGGCGTGGCAAGCGCGCTCGCAAGCAGCGGTATGGCGAGGTCGGGATGGCCTGCTTCGGCAAATAAAGCGGCGTTGCCATGCATGATGCCGGGGCCGTATACGTGATCAGGATTCTTGGCGCTTATCGCCTGCGCCTTGCCGATCGCATCCAGCGCTTGTTCAATATGGCCGAGGCCAAGTTCGGTATCGGCGATAGTTTGCCAGACGAACGCCAGACGGATACCTTGCTGCACGTCGAGTTGTGCGTGAAGCTTGGGCAAGGTCTGTGCGTACAGTGTCCGCGCGCGAGTCGAATCGCCCGCCAGCCGATACAAATCGGCCATCCATTGCAGCTTGGATCCATCACTCGACGAAAAATTATCGGGCGTGTCGTCGATGCTGGCGAGCAAGGTCAACGCCTCCTGGTACTTGCGTTGGTACGTCAGCAAGCTCACGCGTTGCAACTTCAGCGCCGGATCGTCACCCTGCACCACAGACAGTGCACGCGGAATGTCGCCGCTGGAAAACAGGATGGCCTGCGAGTTGAAAATCTTCGCGCTGCCATTATCCGGATCAAGCGCCAGCGCGCGCCCATACCAGTTTTCCGCATCGGTATAGCGGCTCACGTCCGAATAGACGTCGCCCAGGACAAATGCGAGACGGCTATTGCGTGGATCGTATGCTACCGCCTGATGCAACGCCTCGATAGCGGCATCGAAATGGCCCTGGCGGCGCTCAACGTAAGCTTTGGCAGCGAGTGCATCGATGTCGTTCGGGCGCAGTACCAACACCGCCGCGAAGGCCTTCAACGCACCGGCATAGTCGCCGCGCCCATAGTAGTCGCTGTAGCCGATGGCGACTTGCGATGCGGGCAGGTCGGGCGCCAGCTGCAACGCATGCTCCGCATCACTGCGCGCCTGCGCGGTTAATTGCTTGACGTCTACGCCGCCACCACCGAACCAGACTAACTCGCTTTCGGTGTAGGAAACCCGCGCCAGCGCCAGTACAAAATCCGGATCCAGCTGGAGCGCTTGCCGGTACAACGGGATTGCCGATTTCCAGCGTGCAGTGTCATAGTTGTTGTCGCCCAGGTGGGTAAAATACTCGGCGCGCAGGAACAGGTCGTTGGCAGCATTGTTTTTGCTCAGCGACGTTGCGATGCGGACTGTTTCGGCCGGAGACAGCTTGGCCTTGAGCTCCGTCGCAATCATCTGCGCAACTTCGCCTTCAACCCCGAACACGTTATCCAGCGTGCGCTGATAACTCTGCGCCCAGATGTGACTGTCACTGCGCGCATCGATCAACTGCACGTTGATCAGCACCTGATTTCCGGACTTCTGCACGCTGCCTTCGAGCAAGATCGCCACGCCGAGTTGCTGACCAACAATCTTCAGATTCTGCGGGTGGCTACCGTAGCTCAACGTCGAAGTACGCGAGATCACTTTCAAGTCGCCAATATCGGCGAGCTTGGTCAGGATCAGATCCTGCATGCCGTCGGAGAAGTAAGCGTTGTCCTTGTCCGAACTTAGGTTCTCGAAGGGCAGCACGGCGATGGATTTGGCGGGGATCTTTGCGGAAACCGGGTCAGAGTCACTTTCCACGTTGCGATCACTGGATACCGTTGCGATATGCGTTGCGGAATGTAACTGCGACCCCTTTTCCGGTTCGGAATAAGTCCGATGCCACATCCAGTAACCCGCACCAGCCACAAGCGCGATGACAACCCCGAGTGCTGCCACGCTCAACGTGCCACTTCGTGCGCGCCGCAGCACCGGCTGACCTGACTCGTCCGTACGAATGATACCTTCTGGCGTCACGTCGAATGCCCATGCCAGCACCATCGCAATTGGAAAGCCGGCAAGGATGAGTAAGACGATAAGGCGGACCGACCAAGTGGGCAGATCGAAGAATGGAAACACCTGAGTCGCGATCTGGATCAGCAGCCAACCAACAATCGCGTAGGCTGCAGCAACACGAAATACCCGGCGCCGCGTGAGTTCGGTAAAAAACGTTCTCATTCGGTGGCCTCCTTCGCGTTGCTGCAAATCGGACAAAAAATCGCTGCCGATTCACGTAAGTGTAGCGTTTCTATCAAAGCGCGCTTACTGCGTATCGCGCCTGAGGCCGCCGTCTCGGCTACAATGCATCCGTTTTGCCCACCGCGAATGGAGAAATGCGCATGCCCGCCGAGCCGAAGTACAAGCGTATCCTTCTCAAACTCAGTGGTGAAGCGCTGCTCGGCGAGGCCGACTACGGCATCGATCCGAAGGTGTTGCAAAGGTTGGCGCGCGAAACAATCCAGGTTCAGCAGGCCGGCGTACAGGTGGGCATCGTCATCGGTGGCGGCAATATCTTTCGCGGCGAAGGTCTGGCCGCCACCGGCATGGATCGCGTCACCGGCGACCACATGGGCATGCTGGCTACCGTCATCAACGCGCTGGCTATGCAGGATGCGCTGGAAAAACTCGGCGCGCGCGTACGCGTCATGAGCGCGATCAAGATCAATCAGGTGTGCGAGGATTTCATCCGACGTCGCGCCATCCGCCATCTGGAAAAAGGCCGCATCGCGATCTTCGCTGCAGGCACCGGCAATCCGTTTTTCACTACCGATTCGGCGGCGGCACTGCGTGCGATCGAAATCGGCGCGGAGCTGCTGCTCAAGGCGACCAAGGTCGATGGCGTGTACAGCGCCGACCCGAAGACGGACAGCAACGCCAAGCGCTTCGAGAAACTTTCCTACGAAGACGTCATCCAGCGCAACTTGCGCGTGATGGACACGAGCGCCATCGCGCTGTGTCGCGACCACAAGATTCCACTGCGCATCTATGACTTGAGCCGCGAAGGCAACCTGATGCGCATCGTCAACGGCGAACCGATTGGCACGCTGGTGAGTTGAG
>JBDTLA010000168.1:0-7617 GCA_039935035.1 Rudaea sp.
TTGTCTGCAATGGGATCGACCCGTTCCTCCACACCCAGATCCAGCAGAGTGATGCCCAAATAATCGGCCGTAGCGACCGTCAGGAAAGCATCGTCATAAGCGGCGGCCTGGGTGTAGGCATACTGCAACAACGACGCGGCGCCGTCGAATTCGGCACGTTCAAGTTTCACCCGCGCCAGACTCAACAGGCTGCCGACCGCAGCGTGTTGATTGCCATTGGCCTCGTTCTCGGCCAGCAATGCCTGCGACGCCGCTTCCTCAGCGACCTTGTCACCCGAATGGTTTGCCAACTCGCGCTGCGCGGTAAAAAGTGTGGTGCGCAATCCGTGCAAGTCATGCACAGCGATCCATTGGCTGGCTTCGGACAATTGCGCCTGCGCTTGTTTCAAGTGCAGCAACGCGCTGTTGGTCTCGGCCATCTGCAAGGTATTTTCGGCCTGCAAGTGAAAATCGCCGCTGCGCTGCGCGTAAACAGCCGCCTGTTGCATTAGTTGCAGTGCTGCCACGTTCTGCTGACGCTGCGATTCCAGGTCGCCCATGTCCATCAAGGCCTGCGCAGCAATATCGTTGTCTTTCTCCTGTAGCGCCAACTTCAACGCGGTCTGCAGTGTCTGCTCGCCTTCGCTCATCTGATTGCTGCGATATTGCGCCTGCCCAAGTCTGACGTAGGCAGGCAGAAACTCCGGCACGTTCTCCACGCATACTTTGAAGTGCGTACGTGCTTCCACCCAGTTGCCGTGTGCGGCCATGTCCACGCCACGCGCATAGGCCTCAGCCGCAAACGCGTCGCGTGGCACTTGCGTGGGTCGCGTTGCGTGCTGCAAATGCAAAGCGCGCCGGACGCGCGCCACTGCATTGACCGCAAGCAAACCGGGTTTGTCGCCGGTGAGCGTCACTTCGCTCGGCGTGCCCTCGGCAGGAATAATGTGCAAGCGCAATTCGTAAATTTTTTCGCCGAGCTTGCGCAGACTTCCACCGACCAGCACATCGGCCCCGGTAACAAAACGCAACTGTTGTTCGGGGGTGCGGCCCTGGGTGGGCTTGAAGTGCCAGGCACGCGTCGTCTGCAACGGATCGACGACGCTCACGCCGCCGCTACTGCCGATCAAACTGGCGAGTAGGCCCGGCAAGCCGTTGCTGACCCAGTCCAGGGTCGCATCGCCGGTCGCATTGTCGATCGGTTCAATCGCCAGCCGCGGCAATGCCACCGAATTGGCGGGCGCTTGCGCGCGCGGCATCCATAACACCACCGCGATAATGCTCAAGATGATCGCAGTAGCGGCGGCGAACCAATGACGACGTTTGCTCGAAACGTGCCGCGCCCCAATCGCTGGTTCAGCGATTGGCGCAGCAACAGGAAGTCGCACTACGACCGGCACGGCTTCCAGTGGCGCCACCCACTGCAGGCTGCGGCCGTGCAAGGTGCGGATTACATTCTGTTGCTCACCATCATCGCCAAGCGCGCGCCGTGCCTTGTACAGCACTTGTCGCAACGTGTTGTCGCTGACCGGGCGCGGACCCCACAACGCATCGGTAATTTCGCGCCGATCCAGTGCGCGATCGTGATGCTGCACCAGCAGCGCAATCAAATCGAATGCGCGCTCTTCCACACCCACCGGCACGCCATCACGCAGCAGGCGCCGTTGCGACAGTTGCAATAGATTGCGCCCGCAGCGCCAATCCAGCTGCGTTCCAGCGTCGCCAGCGTGCCGATCCATGTTCCAATTCCTGAATTACCGACTGCCAAGAACACTATAGGCGCGCGGGGTCCGGTTTGTAAATCCGCACGCAAGCGGCTGTTTCGAAAAACAAATAACGCGGGGTAACGACCACGCACGCTGGGTGACGTGACAGCTGGGCGAGCAGGCGCGCAAATTCGCCGCAAGCGTCGCGCGTGCGCAGCGCATGAAGCTATCCCTACCCGTTCAACGGAGCAAGCCAATGCGTCCCAGCCAATCTGCCTGCGAAACGATCGCGATAACTACGGCACCGCCAACCGCCGCAACCCGCAAGGGTTCGGTCTACAAATATGCCGGCCTGATCGTGTTTGCAGGGCTGGCGCTGCTGTGTGCCGGTGCTGCACAAGCAACAACGTGGAAGGTGGTCGGTATTTCAGACGACGACGCCCCCGGTCAAGAATGCGGTAACGTAAACCTTTGCCTGACCCTGCGCGATGCCATCTTTAGCGCGACTGACGGCGATACCATCGAGTTCGATCTCAGCGGATTTACGCTGCCAACAACAATCAGTCTGGCCAATGCAACGCCATTGACCATTGCCAAGGGCTTGACGATTCACGGGCCAGGCTACGACAAACTCACGCTCAGCGGGGTATCCGCCAGTCGCGTAATTTACTTGCCCACCACTGCGCCAGTGGGTACCTCACCGGTGGTGATCGACCACATGACAATATCCGGCGGCGTCGCGCTCGGGAACAATGGAGCCGACGCCACAACCGCTGGCGCCTCAGGCGGCAATGGGCAGTTTGGACAAGGTGGCTGCATCTACGTCGGCGGGCCGTACACCCTGCATCTGGATTTCGACCTGATTACCGGCTGTCTTGCTAGCGGCGGTGCTGGCGGCAACGGCGCGGCAGGCGCAAATGGTGCGGCGGGCACGAATGCCCCCAACAATGGCACCAGCGCCACAGGTGGCGACGGTGTCCCGGGCGGAAACGGCGGAAACGGCGGCTTGGGCGGCAATGCCTATGGCGGCGCGGTTTATGTCGATGGGGCGCTGATTGTAGACAGCAGTACGTTCCGAGGAAATTTCGCCAGCGGCGGTGCCGGTGGTGACGCCGGCATCGGCGGCAGCGGTGGTGCTGGCGGTGCCGGTGGCGACTCGCCTTGCGTCCCGCCGCAACCGAACTATCCATGCCTGTATATTGGAACAGGCGGTGCCGGTGGCAAGGGCGGCAACGGCGGCAACGGTGGCTTTGGCGCCGCACAAGGATCGGGTTACGGCGGGGCCATTTTTGCCCACGCACCGGTGACGATGATCAACACCACGCTGACAGATAACATTGCCAGTGCCGGCATTTCATTTTTCGGGCCACTCCCGACGGGTGGCGACGGCGGCGTGTTCGGCAATGGCGGCAACGGCGGTACTGGAGGCTTTGGCGCCACGATCGGCCCGAACGGTGCAAATGGCATTAGCGGATCCGGTGGTTACGGTGGTTCGGGCGGGGATGGCAGCGGCGGCGCCTTCTACAGCATCAACACGAACACCGACCCCGCCCTCGGTTCGCTGCTGGAGCAGACTTCGATTGGTTTCAACACCGCGGTGGGCGGGTTTGGGGGCGCGGGCAAAAACGGCAGCGGCGCAGGTAATAATGGCCAAGGATATGGTGCCGGCGTCACCAATCAGGCTGGCGGCACACTTACGGCATGGAACAGTATTGTCGCCAACAACGTGGCGCACGATCCAATCATCAATACCAGCGGCACCAACTCCGTACCAAGCAATTGTCACGTTGAAAGTCCATTGATGTTGAGCAACGACAATCTCGATGATGATGCAGTGGGTACTCCCGGTACCGAAGCATGCGGCTTCGACCTCCATGGCAACCCGAACTTCGCCCCACAGAAAAACAGTGCGGATGCGTACCCGTGGGGTGGCAACGGCATGCCCGTGCTGATGCCGCTGGCACCGAGTCCGGCGATTGGTGGTGCCGCAGTGCATGGCTCGTTCGATCAAGGCGGCTGCGCATTGAACGTCGACGCGCGAGGTGTAAGCCGGCCCTACCTGCTACCTAACCCCTTCAGCGAAAACGCAGCCTGCGACCTGGGTGCCGTGCAGAACGACATCATCTTCCGCGACGGTTTCGGCAACTGATGCGTTTGCCATCGAATCTTCGGCGGTGCGGCGTCGCGAGACGTCGCGCTGCTGATTCGACAATACGCACAACTGCGGGGCATGCATGAAAATCAGCCAATCCAACGATCAACTCATCATCGACAACTCGCTGGTCAAAGCGCTGGCGATCGGTACGGTTTTTTTGCTGGTCGGCGTGGGCATCATCGTGCTGACCCTCATCAGCCACGATCACCAGATAGTTTGGTGGGGGCTGGGCTTTGGCGCGCTGTTCGCGATCGTCGGCGGTTGCATCATCGCGTTTTCCAAAAGCACGCACATCGTGCTGGCCAAATCCGGCGACAGCAGCATGTCCTCCAAGACGCTGTTCACGCAATCCAGATCGCAATCGTTCGCCCTGGCCGATGTCGCCACGGTGCGCCTGGAAACCAGCGAGAGCCGGCGCAGCATCCAGGACAACAATGGCAACCAACGCTACGAAACCGATCTGACCTCTAACCTGCTGCTGCAAACCAAAAGCGCGCAACGCATCAGAATCGCCTCACTCACCCAACCCACCGCCGATGGCGTGGCCGGCTTTCTCGGCTCGCTGGTGTCGGACCCGCCATTGAAGAAGCAGGCCGATATTGTCGCCAAGTTTATTGGCGTGCCGTTGCACGTCAACGACAGCGTCATCGTTTGAGCGCAGCACACACCCTGCAAAAACCCACAATCTTTCAGAACAGGGAAACCCATCATAGTCACGCAAACTCTATCACGCGTTCTTCGACATCATCGCTGCGGCGTTCTGACCATGTTGTTGGTGAGTGGCGCCGTGCTGTCGCCGGCCTGGGCCGACGGCGGCAAGGATTGCGCACCACTTGGATCGCTGCCGAACTACACGGCGGAAGGGGTGCCACAACAATACGCGTATGAGAGCCACGACTTCGTCGGCAAGGACAAGGACGGCGGCCATCCGACAATCACGATCGCCGGT
Source organism: Rudaea sp. (assembly GCA_039935035.1). Classification (GTDB taxonomy): domain Bacteria; phylum Pseudomonadota; class Gammaproteobacteria; order Xanthomonadales; family Rhodanobacteraceae; genus Rudaea. Next base: position 4,790 of record JBDTLA010000168.1, read on the forward strand.
CATTATTGCGAGCAAAAGTACGATGTGAACAAAGGCACCGAGTCGATGAGCGACCTGGAAGTCATGTCCAACTACGAGGATCAACTCGACAAACTTGGTGCAAAAGTAACCACTTCCGACGAAGCCGAAGCAAACGCTGTGTTACTCAAGGATGGCAAGGAAACCTGGATGGAGGTGACCAGCCACGGCAACATCGGCATGGTCGATATCGTGGTGGTCAACAAGCAGACACTCGTGCCAACCCTGCTCCCGCCATCGGGCAAGGACTACCGCCTGCTCGGCCACATGCCCGACTACGCTGCCGGCACACCCGACAAGTCGCACTTCGACCAGCACGCATTTCGCGTCCACAGCGACGACGGCGACAACGATGTGAACGTCCAGGGAGTCCGCTTCGATCTGACCTACGCCCTCAAGGACGGCGCACCTGAGGCCAGCGACGTCGACATTCTGGGAAACTACCGGAGTGCGCTTGAGAAGCTCGGCGCGACCATTCTCTACACCGACCCGAGCTCAATGGTGGCCCGTTATGACGATCACGGCCAGGCAATCTGGATGCAGATTGACGCCGACAACAACAATAGCGGGATTATCATCCACGTGATCGAGGAAAAAGCCTTCCACGCCAGCATCAAGCCGCCCGACGCAAGCGCCATGAAGACCGCGCTGGACAAAGACGGCCACATCGCCCTGTACATCAACTTCGACTTCGACAAGGCCACGCTGCGTCCCGACGCCGCGCCCATCATCGCGCAGGTGGTGACACTGTTGAAAGACAACCCGGACCTCAAGCTGTCGGTCGACGGCAACACCGACAACGTCGGTGGACACGATTACAACGTCAAACTGTCACAGCAGCGCGCCGCGGCCGTGGTTGCCGAGTTGGTCAAGGCCGGTATTGCCACCGACCGGTTGAAGTCATCCGGCAATGGCCCGGACAAACCGGTTGCCGACAACGCTACCAGCCGCGGCCGCGCCGAAAATCGCCGAGTGGAGCTCGTCAAGGCGTGAAGCAACTCAGCGCAGCCGCAATCTGAATTGCCGTGTAGCAGGTGTGTTTGAACTCGTGCGCGTAGCGCACGATTATTTTGGATCGTGCGCGAAGCACACGCTACGGGCGGCAGCTTACGCTACCGCCGCGTGATGCGCGAAGACCAGCCGGCCATCGCGAGCTTCCACGTCAATGATGTCGCCGGGTGCGAACTTGCCAGCGAGAATTTCTTTCGCGAGCGGGTTCTCCAACTGCTGCTGGATCGCACGTTTGAGCGGGCGTGCACCATAGACCGGATCGAAACCGACGTTGGCGAGCAGGTCCAGGGCCTTGTCGGATAGTTGCAGCGTGAGTTGGCGCTCGCGCAGGCGTCCGGCCAAGTAATCGCACTGGATGCGCGCAATCGCGCGGATCTGCGCCTTGTCGAGCGGGCGAAATACAACCAGTTCATCGATGCGATTGATGAACTCGGGGCGGAAATGATTCTGCACCACGCCCATTACTGCGGCTTTCATCTGGGTGTATTGGGCTTCGCTGTCGTCGCCATGATCGGCCATGTCCTGGATCAGATTCGAGCCCAGGTTGGAGGTCATCACGATGACGGTGTTGCGAAAATCCACGGTGCGGCCCTGGCCATCGGTCAGGCGGCCGTCATCGAGTACCTGTAGCAACACGTTGAACACGTCGTGATGTGCCTTCTCGACCTCGTCGAGCAGGATCACGCTGTACGGGCGACGGCGCACGGCTTCGGTCAGATAGCCGCCTTCCTCGTAGCCAACATAACCTGGCGGCGCGCCGATCAGGCGACTCACCGAATGCTTTTCCATGAACTCGCTCATGTCGATACGCACCAGCGCTTCGGTGGAATCGAACAGGAATTCGGCCAGCGCCTTGCACAGTTCGGTCTTGCCTACGCCGGTCGGGCCCAGGAACAGGAAGGAACCGCTCGGCCGGTTCGGATCGGACAAACCCGCGCGCGAACGCCGGATCGCATCGGCGACCGCATGCACGGCTTCGTCCTGGCCAACCACGCGCGTATGCAACGCATCTTCCATGCGCAGCAACTTGTCGCGCTCGCCTTCGAGCATTTTCGATACCGGAATACCGGTCCAGCGCGCAACGACTTCGGCGATTTCCTCGGCAGTCACGCGTTGCTGCAACAAGGTGAAACCCTTGGCTTCGGTTTCCTGCGCGGCGGCGAGTTGCTTTTCCAATTGTGGAATTTTCCCATATTGGATTTCCGCGACTTTGGCCAGATCGCCATGACGCTGCGCGGATTCGATCTCGCCGCGCAACGATTCGATCTGTTCCTTGATTTTCGAGGTGCCCTGCACCGCCGCTTTCTCGGCTTTCCACACTTCGTTCAAGTCCGAATATTCGCGGTCGAGCTTGGCGATGTCGGTTTCAAGATCAGCCAGGCGCTGTTTGGATTCCTTGTCTTTTTCTTTCTTCAACGCCTCGCGCTGAATCTTGAGCTGGATCAGGCGGCGTTCGAGTCGATCAAGTTCCTCAGGTTTGGAATCGATCTCCATGCGGATGCGCGACGCGGCCTCGTCCATCAGGTCGATGGCCTTGTCCGGCAACTGGCGGTCGGCGATGTAGCGATTCGACAACGTCGCGGCAGCGACGATGGCCGGATCGGTGATTTCCACGCCATGATGCACGGCGTAGCGTTCCTTCAATCCGCGCAAGATCGCGATGGTGTCTTCAACACTCGGCTCGCCGACGAAGATTTTCTGGAAGCGGCGTTCCAGCGCAGCATCCTTCTCGATGTACTTGCGATATTCATCCAGCGTGGTCGCGCCGACGCAATGCAGTTCGCCACGTGCCAGCGCAG
>JBDTLA010000169.1:0-3333 GCA_039935035.1 Rudaea sp.
AACGCGTTTTCTGACGGAAGCGTCGATTCAAGTGATTGCGATGCAAGCGTCAGCGCGCCTTTTTTGTCGACACGGCCTTTCAGAACGAATGATCCAACAGCGCTGCTGCCATCGCCCGAGTCAAACGAACCGTCGGGGTTTAGCGACATGGCAACGCGAACGGTACCGTCATCACTGCGTCCGCGCAGGAAGATGAGACGGCTGCGCGGGATTTCCTGTCGATCGCCAGGCGAGGCCGCATACAACTTCGCATCGGCGGAATATATCTGGACGCGCCGGAAACGAATCGTTGCGGTTTGTTTGGGGCCCGCGGGAAATGCATCGAGCGTAAGCGATGCGTCTGGCGACAGCGTTGACAGCCGCTGTACGGTCGACTTGTCGACTGAGCGATCCGCCGCGGTTGCAATCTGCGCGCAGATCAAAAGTCCAAATGTGACAAGAAATAGAGGGCGACTGCCCAGCCGGAAGTTCATAGCGCGCCCCATCGACCATTCATCCACTGGCGAGTGTAGCCTGACGCGGCGTTATTCACATGTGATCGGAGTCTTGCCGTCGCGCCGCCGCAAAGGCTCGAATTGCGGCGGCGCCAGGTCGGAATCTCAACCTGCCGGGTCCGGCACGAAGCTGTTAGGAAACGGTTGTGGTTCGACCGCGATCGGGCGCGATGCGCGTATCACTCCGCGGGCTACCAAGTTGCGATGGCTGTCGTACCAGATTGAATCGACCTCATTGGGTTGCGTGCTGGCACGCTCGAATGCGGTGTAACTGGCAAAGGAGGATTCACGTGCACCATGGCCGGTGCCGAGAGATTCTTCGGGTTTCGGCGCTTGTGCGTTAGCAAGGGCTTCACTGCGGCGTTTGTCGGTACGGTCTTCCGGCATCGACCTGGCTGGTTCGCTCGCGGCATTAGCGGACGATGCCGAAGGCATCGCGGCAGGCGGCGACGGTTGCGCGTCGCGCATTGCAATCTTGTCGTCGCGCTCGCGCCAAACCGGGCGCTGCTTTTCGCAAAACACCGCAACACCGATGACGCCGACGTTGGCGGGTCGTCCGGTGCGCGCGGCGTAACTGTTGCTCAATGCGGTGAAGTTGAACTGCGCGATTTCCGACATGCTCTTGCGCCAACCTTCGATTTCAGTGCTTTGGTATGGGTTGAGCACGTAGCCGGTCTGGCTCATGTCGGCAGTCTGTCCGCTGATCGCGTTGACCCCGTCGACGGACAATACCGTCAGCACGCGTTGACCCGTGCGATTGACGATGCGAACGGCGTAGCGGTGGCCGGGCGTGCCGGCGACGTAGAATTTGCCATCATGCATGTAGGCGGGCAGGGTGGCGCCGCTGTCGCGATCGATCACGTTGACATCGACCAGCGAGCCCGCGCGCACGTTGGCGCAGAAGCAGACGGAAGCTGCAAGAGCTAAAGCAAACAGGGATTTCATGGACATTCCTTCGTTGCGGGAGATGACTATGCAACGTGGCAGAGTTGGCGTCGGGGTTACAGCCAGTGCGGCTTGTGTCGTCCGCTCGGAACAGCGTAAGCTATGCGCACCTGCCATGCGCATACGAGGCACGCGATGAATCGTTCGGCAAACGCGTTGAAAAAGCCAACCAATGTCACGATCCGCAGCGATCTGCTCGAACAGGCGCGGGCCATGAAGATCAACTTGTCCCAGGAATTCGAACAGCATCTTGAGCAGGTTGTGCGCAAACACCAGGGCGAGCAGTGGCTGCGTGAGAATCGCGAGGCGATTGAAGCCTATAACCGTTTCTTCGAGGAACACGGCCTCTGGAGCGATGAGTACCGCACATGGTGACGCGCCGATTCGACGTATTTCGCAATCCTCACCCTACGGCAGCACGCCACATTCCTTTTCTGATGGTCGTGCAGTCCGAATTGCTTGAAGACTTGCCGACGCGAGTCGTTGTGCCGCTGGCTCGCGCAAGTGCCATCAAGGGTCCGGCGGCGACGATGCTGAATCCTCGATTCGAAATCAAGGGAATCCCTGTTGTTGCGCTGACACAGCAGATTGCAGGGGTGCCGCTCGAATCTCTGCGCAAGTGCGAAACCAATCTCGAATCCGAACGCGATACCATTCTTCGCGCGTTGGACTTCTTGTTCATCGGTATCTGAATTCCGGGAATCCCATGCAAAAGATACGTGTCCTTACCGGCATCACCACCACCGGCACTCCGCATCTGGGCAATTACGTCGGTGCGATTCGTCCGGCGATCGCCGCCAGTCGCAATGCCAATACCGATTCGTTCTTCTTTCTCGCCGATTACCATGCGCTGATCAAATGCGATGATCCGGCGCGCATTCAGCGCTCGACGCTGGAGATCGCTGCGAGTTGGCTTGCATGCGGACTCGATCCGGGAAAAGTATATTTCTACCGGCAATCTGATATTCCGGAAATTCCCGAACTGACGTGGTTGCTGACTTGCGTCACCGCCAAGGGATTGCTCAACCGCGCGCACGCGTACAAGGCGGCGACGGATGCGAACCGCAACGCCGGCGAAGACCCCGATGCCGGTGTGAATGCTGGTTTGTACATGTACCCAGTCTTGATGGCCGCCGACATTCTTGCCTTCAACGCCACCCACGTTCCGGTTGGGCGCGATCAAGTTCAGCATATCGAGATGGCGCGCGATATCGGGCAGCGTTTCAATCATATCTACGGCGCTGAATATTTCACCTTGCCCGAGGCGGCCGTCGAAGAAAACGTGGCGACGCTTCCGGGCCTCGATGGCCGCAAGATGTCGAAAAGCTATGACAACACGATTCCGCTCTGGCTTCCGGAAAAACAATTGCGCAAGGCCATCCTAGGCATCGTCACCAATTCGCAATTGCCGGGCGAGGCCAAGAATCCGGATGAATCGCATCTGTTCAGCATCTATCAGGCGTTTGCCAGCGCCGATGAAACTTCAGCGATGCGCCACGCGTTTGCCGAAGGCATCGGCTGGGGCGATGCGAAACAGCAGGTGTTCGAGCGCATCGACGCGGAGCTGGCACCGATGCGCGAGCGCTACGAAGCGTTGATGGCGAAGCCGGCAGAAATCGAAGCCACGCTCACGGCGGGGGCGAAGAAAGCTCGCACGCTGACGCAACCATTGCTGGTGCAGTTGCGCGAAGCTGTTGGCCTGCGCGCTCTGGATGCTGTTGCGGATTCGGTTAAGAAGGCCAAATCGTCCGATGTCGGAAAACCATCATTGCAGCCAGTTGTATTTCGCGATGCGAATGCGTTCGCGTACAAACTGCTCGACGCAAAAAAGACAGTGCTCGCCGAACGCAGTGGTTTCGCTGATCCGAAAGCAGCAATGGCTGCGGCGAAGGCC
>JBDTLA010000170.1:0-19656 GCA_039935035.1 Rudaea sp.
CAACTGGCTTAACCAGCCGAATGAATAGCGCCAGGGTTCGCTGGCTCCTCGTCGTTCGATTGACTCGCTCATGCAGTCTGCCGCTAAACGAAGGGCTCGCAAGCAAGGAAAAGCGCCTCCCGGCAACTTGCTTTCGGTGCTCAATCGTAGGTCGCGATTGTGGTCTTCCGCTTCAAATTTGAGAATACGGGGGCAAGGTGCGTATTTCGCACGATGCACTGATCACGACTGGTCGGTCTTGGTGATCAATTTCTTTGGTGTGCGCGCAATATAGGAGGCTAGGCTCCGGCTCGGCGCATCGCGTCGCGATACAGCTCATGAAAATGGTGCACGCCATTTTCGCGGCGGGGATTCAATCGTCCGGCGAAATATGAACCCGAGGCAAGGCCGCATTGGACCTGTTCGCAGATGGTGATGTCTTCACGTTGTACTTCATCGCTGAAATCCTGATCGCGTTCGCGCAAATTCGTGTCAACTGGATAGTAGTAATCAAATTCCACACGACAACGATCCGCGCCAAGCGGAATGATGCGGTTGGTTTGCAGGCGCTGCGGCAGGATATTCAGCATGGTGTTCGGCCAGACGAAGCAGTACAGCGCTTCGCCCTTGCCATACAGGGTTTCGGTACTTTCCAGCGGGCTGTGTTGCAGACTGTGCCATTGCGCGAGTTCGACGACGTAGCTGCGGTAGTCGAGCAGGCGATTCAGTGCTGGATGCACGTGGGGCAGGTGATAGCCTTCCAGATAATTGTCGACATATACCTTCCAGTTGCAGGCGATGTCGTAGCCGACGCGATGGCTGAAGGCATAATCGCGTAGTGCTGCATTGTCGATACGTGCTTGGATGCCCGCGAGCACATCGGCCAGGGGCGCGATCGGATCGAGCGCAGCGAATACGAGGCCATTCCACTCGGCGACATGAGCTTGCGGCAAGTGGATATCGTCTACGTTGAAACTTTCGCAGTCGTCCATTTCTGGCGCACTGCGCAATTGGCCATCGAGACAATAGGTCCAACCGTGGTACTTGCAGCGCAGTGCGCGCGCGCCATGGCCATTGCAGGTGGCGAGCGGGCCGGCGCGATGCCGGCAGACATTGTGCAATGCGCGCAGGACGTTATCGTCGCCGCGCACGAGCAGCAGTGGTACACCGGCGATTTCTGCGATGACATGGTCACCTGGCTCGCGCAGTTGCGCAGCATGGGCGACCAATTGCCAACTGCGCGCGAAAACATTGCGGCGCTCGATGGCCGTCACGTCTGCATTTGTATACAGCGGTGCGGGCAGGGCGCGGGCGCGCTCGAGCGGTATGGTTTCCAGCCAGGTTGGATCGATTGACATGGCGCGGGCTCACTGCGTTTCGCATCCGGTCGCCAAGCAGGCGACCGGATGCGGCGAATCAATCCACCAGCAGCGCGTTGATCGCCTTCATGTCGTCGATGCCGGCAACGCCGGCAGCCGCCTTGAGCTGCAAACCGTTCAGCACGAACTGATGGCGAGCTTGCGAATAAGTGCTTTGCGCCTGAAACAACTGCTCCTGCACGGTCAGCACTTCCACGATCGTGCGCGTGCCGACTTCGAAACCGGCTTGTGTCGCATCAAGCGAACTCTGTGCGGAAATGACCGCTTGCTTGGTTGCTTCAACTTCGCTGATGCCGGCAATGACGGCGCGATACGCGTTACGTGTATTGGCAATCACTTGGCGCCGCGTGAGCGACACCTGATCACGTGCGGCATCTCGCTGGAAAGCAGCCTGATGGGTTTGTGCCCAGATCGCGCCGCCGCTGAAAATCGGCACGTTGAGCACTACGCCGATCGTCGTATCACCACGCAAGCCGTTGCCGGGGATGGCCAGCGAGCTATTGGCGCCGAAGTTGCTGCTTTGCGAACCCCACGATGGTGTGTCGCTGCGCACCAGCGATGCCGAAAGTGTTGGCAGGTGCCCGGCGCGTTGCGTCGAAACATTGTAATCGGCCGCATCCAGCGAATGTTCGCTCGATGCCAGCACCGGGCTGTTTTTTACGGCGATGTCGACCCACGCTGGCAATCCCTCAGGTTGTGGCTTTTCCAGCGGTAACTTGTCGCGCAGCACCTTGAGGTCGGTGAATTCCTTTCCGGTGATCTGGATGACCGATTCACGTGCTGTATCCACGGCGTTCTGTGCGGTAATGACCTGGGCCACCGCGGAATCGTGATTGGCACGTGCCTCGTGCACGTCGGTGATGGCGGACAGGCCAACTTTGTAGCGTTGCTCGGCCTGATCGAGCTGGCGTGCCAGCGCCTTTTCGTTGCCGTTGGCGAAAATCAGCTGGTCCTGCGCGGTGAGCACGTTGAAGTACGCGCTCGCGGTACGCACAATCAGATCCTGCCTGGCCGCATCGTAATTGCTGTCAGCACTCTTGGAACTGGCATGGGCGCCGCGCAGGCGTTCGAAATCGGCCCAGTTGAACAACGTCTGGCTCAACTGCGCCTGTGCAGAACGCGAGCGGCTCTGATTCGTGCTGGTGATCGGTACGAGCACATAGTTGCCGGAGCCGTCGCGCTGTGCGCTGACGCTGCTGTTGCTGCCATCGCTATGGTCGTAGCTCAGGCTGGCGCCCAGTTGCGGCAGCAATGGTGCGCGAGCGATGCCGACGCCGGCACCGGCTGCGCCTTTGTTGGCTTCGGCAATAGCCAAGGTTGGATCGGCCTGGCGCGCTTGCTGGTAAATTTGCAGCAGATCCTCGCCGTGCGACGGCGAAGCAATGCCGGCCAGGGTCAGAGCGATCGCAGCGTAAACAGTCGTTTTGAACATCGTTAGCATTTCCTTGAAGGGTTTTACTTAGCGCCTTGTTTCAGAGCACGAAGCGCGGCATGGGCGCGGCATGCTGCAGATACGGCAAATCCGTCTCGAACAGAGGTTGTTCCGACCATGCATCGCCGTCGCGGGTGACAAGCGTCGCGCGCTGCACCGGCGATTGGCCAATGACCGCTACAATCCGGCCGGCCGGTTCGATCCAGTCGCGCCAGTGTTGCGGTAATTTGCCCACCGCACCAGTGACAATCATCACATCGTAGCGACGGCCGGGTTCGAAAGCGTGAACCGCTTCTGCGGTTTCCACCCGGGCGTTGCTTATATTCGCCGCACGCAGGCGATCGCGTGCGCCGTCAGCCAGATCGGCGTGAATCTCGACGCTGTGAACCTCGCTGGCGAGCCGTGCCAAGCAAGCGGTGAGAAACCCCGAACCCGTTCCGATTTCCAGCACTTTTTCCGTACGTGCTGGCGCGGCGGCCTGGAGAATGCGCCCTTCCACGACCGGCTTCATCATCACTTCGCCGTGACCCAACGGCAAGCACAGATCAGCGAATGCCAGGTTACGGCAAGCCGGTGGCACGAAGTCCTCACGCCGGATCGCGCTCAACGCTTCCAGTACGCGGGCGTCGAGCACGTCCCATGGACGCACCTGTTGCTCGACCATGTTGTGTCGGGCCAACTCAATGTTCATGCGCATAGGCGTGAAATCCAGGGGCGAAAAAGACTGAAAAGGATAGGGGCTATCGACTGCCGCGGCAATGACAAGATCGCCCAGTGCACGTCCTTGCCGAAGTGCCGGAAGTCATTTGCGGCTGCAATGCCTTGGCGCATATTGGTCCCGTGTTCAGGTTGTTCAAGCGCCGGACTGTTCCAGATGAAGTGTGTCCGGTGTGTCCGATGTGTCCGTTGCGGCGTGCGGCACTCGAAACCACGCCGCATACAACGCTGGTAAAAACAGCAAGGTCAGCGCGGTTGCCACCAGCAAACCACCCATGATCGCCACCGCCATCGGTCCGTAGAACGCGCTGCGCGCCAGCGGAATCATCGCCAATATCGCCGCCATGGCAGTCAGTACGATGGGGCGGAAGCGCCGAACGGTTGCATCGATGATGGCGCTGGCAACCGCGTGCCCGGCGCCGATGTCCTGTTCGATTTGATCGACGAGGATCACCGAATTGCGCATGATCATGCCCATCAGCGCGATCGTGCCGAGCATGGCGACAAAGCCGAACGGCACGTTGAACATGAGCAGGAACGCGGTGACGCCGATCAAACCCAGCGGTGCGGTCAACACGACCAACACTACGCGCTGGAAACTGCGCAACTGGATCATGAGTACGGTCAATACGACCAAGCCGAACAGCGGCATGCCGGCATTCACCGACGCTTGACCCTTGGCGCTTTCCTCCACCGCGCCACCCACGTCGAGCCGATAACCTGGAGGCAACTGCGCACGAATCGGCGCAAGCGTCGGTTCGATCTGATCGGTGACCGTAGCCGGGGTGAAATGCCCAACCACGTCGGCGCGAACGGTTATGGTTGGCAGGCGATCTCGGCGCCAGATGATGCCGTCCTCGAATCCGTAAGAGATATCGGCGATCTGGCTCAGTGGCACCGCCTTGCCGGTAGCAGTGGGCACGGCAAGATTGGCCAGCATCGACAAGCGTGCCCGTTCTTCGCTCGGGCCGCGCAGCAGAACCTGGATCAGCTGATCGCGCTCGCGGTAATACGTGACCGGAACGCCGGACAGCGAACTTTGCAGGAAGTTGGCCAGATCCTGGGAACTCACGCCCAGCACGCGCGCACGTTGCTGATCGATGTTCAGGCGCACGACTTTGCTCGGTTCCTGCCAGTCCGGATTCACGTTGGCCACATGCGGATTCTCACGCACGGTGTTGGCGACGCGCGTGGCCAGCACGCGCAGCGTCGGGATATCCGGACCGGACACGCGAAACTGCACCGGGTAGCCGACCGGCGGCCCGTTTTCCAGGCGCAGCACGCGCGCGCGCACCTGGCTGAAATCGCGATTGAACAAGGCGAGCAGATCGCTGCGCAGTTTTTCCCGATCCTTGAGATTTTTCGTCAGCAGTACGAATTCGGCAAAGCTCGCCTGCGGCAATTGTTGGTCCAGCGGCAAATAAAAGCGCGGTGCGCCGGAGCCGACGTAACTGGTGTAGTTGTCCAATTCCGGCCGCTTGGCCAGCCACACTTCGAGTTTGCTTACTTGCGTTTGCGTGGCCGTCAACGACGATCCTTCCGGCAGTTTGAGATCGACCAGCAATTCGAGCCGGGTGGATTCCGGAAAGAATTGTTGCTGCACAAAACGAAAGCCGACCAGCGAAAACGCAAACAGCAAAACGGTACTGGCGATCACCGTCTTGCGATGCTCCACGCACCACGCCACGAGATTCCGAAAGCGGCGATAGAACGTGGTGGCATATGGATCGTGCGCGGCGGAATCGGCAGCCTGCGGTTGTTGGTTGCGTAAAAATGATGGCAACAAATTCATCGCGCGCCCGCGCCACGCAAGCACACCCGCTGCCACGCGGCCAGCAGGCTTGTGGGCGGCACCCGGATCGGGCAGCAACGCATTACCCAGGTACGGAATCAGGATTACCGCGGCAAACCATGAGATCAGCAGCGCGATTGTCACGACCTGGAAAATGGACCGCGTGTATTCGCCCGTACCTGATTGCGCAGTGGCGATCGGCAGGAAACCGGCGGCCGTCACCAGCGTGCCGGTGAGCATGGGGAATGCGGTCGATGTATAGGCGAAGGCGGCGGCTTTGGTGCGCTGCATGCCTTGTTCCATCTTGATCGCCATCATCTCGATCGCGATGATCGCGTCGTCGACCAGCAAACCCAATGCGAGCACCAGCGCACCGAGCGAGATCTTGTTCAGACCGATGTCGAAGAACTTCATCGCGGCAAACGTCAGTGCGAGCACCAACGGGATCGACAAAGCCACGACTAACCCCGCGCGAAAGCCGAGCGAAAAGAAGCTCACCAGCAACACGATGGCAACGGCCAGCGCGAGCGTGTCGATGAATTCACCGACCGAACGCGCGACTGCATGGGGTTGATCGGCGACGCGATCCAGTTCCAGACCGACTGGCAGGGTTGGGCGAATATGTGAAACCGCACGATCCAGGTGCCGGCCGAGCTCAAGGATGTCGCCGCCAGCGCGCATCGAGACCGCGATGCCCAATGCGTTGTTGCCATCGTAGCGCATGCGTGGTTGCGCTGGATCGGCATAACCGCGTTCAACTTCGGCCACGTCGCCGAGACGAAACAATCGGCCATTTGCGCGAATCGCGATATTGCGAATCGAATCCACCGAATCGAACGCACCGGATGGGCGCAGGTAGATGCGATCACTGGCGGTTTCGAAGCTGCCCGCCGCGGTAATCGCGTTTTGCGCCTGCAACACTTGTTGCACCTGATCGAAGCTGACGCCGAGCGTGGCCAATTTGGAATTGGAAACTTCGATGTATATTTTTTCGTCCTGGCGGCCGATCAATTCGACCTTGGCGACATCGGTAACGCGCAGCAATTGGAGCTTGATGCGCTCGGCGTAGTCGCGCAGTTGTGCGTCGCTGTAACCATCGCCGGAGAGTGCATAGATATTGCCGAACGTGTCGCCGAACTCGTCATTGAAGAACGGTCCTACCACGTCGGGTGGAAGCGTCGTACGAATATCGCCGATTTTCTTGCGCACCTGGTAGAACACATCGGAGACCTGCGCGGCGGGCAGCGAATCCTTGATGGAGACGAACACCTGCGATTCGCCGGGACGCGAATAACTGCGCAGAAAATCCAGTTGTGGCAGTTCCTGAAGTTTCTTCTCGATCTTGTCGGTGACCTGCTCGGCCATTTCCTGCGCTGTGGCGCCCGGCCATTGCGTTTGCACCACCATCACCTTGAACGTGAATGGCGGATCTTCGGATTGCCCCAAGTGCAGGTACGACCACACGCCCAGCACCGCAACGATGACGATGAAGTAGCGCAGCAGCGGGCGATTGCCGAGCGCCCATGCGGACAGGTTGAAACGGTTCATGGGTGCCTATCTATTCAGCCAAGCAACATTTGCGTTGTTTCGTCTGGTAGCACGAAGCGTGTGAGACATTGATTTCGCTTCCTCCGCGTGCGGGGGAAGCTGCCCGGAGGGCTGATGGGGGCGCTCTTGCACTTGCCAGCCAAGATCAAGAGCTCCCCCTTCCGCCTTTGGCACCTACCCCCGCTTGCGGGGGAAGGGAAGTCAAAATGAACTGCGCTAGCGGCGGGAATGGAAGCGGTTTGCTGTGTCGAGAATCTCCGAATCATGGGAGGGCACATTGGATCGGATCAATGTCGCAAAGGGGATGCCACGCGCCGCCAGCCGTCCAATGGGGGAGGCACTGCAACGGTCGGCGGGCGTGGCGAAAAGCGTTGAATTACATGTTTATCGGGCGGTTTTGCGTATCCACTGGCGCGATCGTTTCGCCGTCGCGCAATTTATGCACGCCGGCCGAAACGATCCATTGATTCAGCGTGACGCCAGTTTCGAGCAATGCGACGTTCTCGCGATACGCGCTGATGGCGACAGGCACCGGATGTACCTCGTGGGTACGCTGATCCACGACCCACACCGCGGCGCTGCCTGATTGCCGATCAAGCGCCGAAAGCGGAATCATCGTTTGCGCGGCGTGCGTGTCGTCGGTGAAGTAGACGCGCGCGGTCTGGCCCAGGCGCAATGTGGAATCGGCGTCATCCAGTGCCACGCGCACGCGATAGGTGCGGGTTACCGGGTCGGCTTCCGGCGAGATTTCGCGCAGGTGGCCTTGAATGCGTGTCCCGGCCTGCGCCCACGACTCGACACTGGCTGCTTCACCCTTGCGATAGTCGGCGACGCGATTTTCCGGCACGGCGATTTCCACTTCGATCGCGCCATCGCGCGCCAAAGTCGCGACGGCCTGTCCCGCAGCAACTACCTGGCCGGCTTCGGCGTCAAACGCTGTGATCGTGCCGGCGTTATCCGCACGCAACGTGGTGTATTGGGCTTGATTACGGGCTACGGCCAGCGCGGCTTTGGCTTGGTCGACTTGCGCACTGGCGGCTTTGAGCGCATTCATCTGTGTATCGATTTGGGCGCGGCTGATGTAGTGCTTTTCCAGCAATGCGTGGTAGCGGTTGTATTCGGACTGGGCCAGATCGCGGTTGGCCAGCGCCGAAGTCAAGGTTGCTCGCGCGCTGGTAACGGCCAGATTCAGATCCTGCGCGTCGAGTTCAGCCAGCATCTGGCCGGCTTGCACGCGCGCACCCACATCCACGTGGCGCGCCTTGATCTTGCCGGCAACCTGAAATCCCAAACGGCTTTCATAGCGCGCATGCACGTCACCGGAATATGTCTCGACGCCGACGCTCGTGTCGGTTTGCGGGTGAGTGACAATGGCATTGCGCGGGATTTGCGGCGTTGCTGCACGGCTGGCGCAACCGCCGAGGGCGATCACACTGCCCAAGACCAGCATTCCGGCGCATAATTCGAGCATGGGAGGGGACTTGCGCATAACGAGCGACCTTCAAATTTGGCTACCGCAGGTAATTAGTGAACTGTGTGGTATGCTATCAATACTAAACTGCACTGTCCAGTATTTTTATGAATTCTTTAGCAAGCGCGAAAACCTGTGGGCCCGGTCGCCCCAAAGACATGGAAAAGCGCGCCGCAATTCTTGATGCGGCCAAGCAGCTTTTTATCGGCCAGGGCTTCGACAACACCAGCATGGACGCCATCGCCAGCGCGGCTGGTGTGTCCAAGCTCACGGTCTACAGCCACTTCCACGACAAGGAAACCCTGTTTACCGAGGCGGTACGCAGCAAGTGCGAGGAACAATTGCCGGCTGAAATCTTCATGCCGGACTTGAAAGGGCCGATCCGCAACCAGTTGCTGACCATCGCGCGGGCGTTCTTCTCGCTGGTCACCAGCGAAGACGCGCTGGCCATGCATCGCACCATCGTGGGCAATTCACCTCAGTCACCGAAGCTCGCTCAATTGTTCTGGGATGCCGGTCCCGCGCGCGTGCAGGCAACCTTCAGCGCGTTCTTGCGCGATGAAGTCGCCGCACGCCAGCTCGACGTGCCCGACGTGCATCGTGCCGCTACGCAATTCTTCTGCCTGCTCAAGGGCGAATGCCATGCGCGCCTGGAATTCGGCTGCTGCAGTCAATTCAGCCAGCACGAAATCGACGAACACCTCAACGCGACAGTCGACATGTTCTTGCGTGCCTATGCGACGCGTTGATGGCGCCCTCGCCATCGCTGCTGCAACGTGTTTCAATGTGCGCATGAAGCGGGGGTGTCGCGCCGCTTGCGCAAGGCCAGCCGGTTTTTAAATCGGCCATCCAATTGCGCAGGCTACGAGGCTGAGAAAGTCCCTTGGCACCTGATCCGGGTCATGCCGGCGTAGGGAGCTTCGTCAAGGCACCAGCGCTTCGTGTAACGCGAGTACTTCGCAAAAGTCTGTGACGAACTGCGGACTTCCAACACGACTGGACCTTTCAGCATGAATGCACTTGCCGCCGATCTTGTTCGCCGTACCAGCGAGCTTTCCGAAACCGTAGTCCGACCCATTCCTGGTTCGCGCAAAACCCATGTGACGGGAACGCGCGCGGACATGCGCGTGCCGATGCGCGAGATCTTGCTGGCCGATACACCGTCGATGTTCGGCGCCGAATGCAACGCGCCATTTACCGTTTACGACACCTCGGGCCCGTACACCGATCCGGATTACCGCGTCGATTTGGCGGTGGGGTTACCTGCGTTGCGCGCCGCATGGATCGCCGAGCGTGGCGATACCGAGCAACTTACGCAGTTCTCGTCGCCGTTCACGCGTCGCCACGCCAGTGCGCACGAGCTCGATCATGTGCGCTTTCCGAATATCCCGCTGCCGCGCCGCGCCAAGGCGGGTGCGAACGTGAGCCAGATGCACTACGCGCGTCGCGGCATCGTCACGCCGGAGATGGAATACATCGCCATTCGCGAGAACCAGAAGCTTGATGCGCTGCGCGGTTCGGCTTTGCTCAAACAACACCCCGGACAGAGTTTTGGTGCCGCGATTCCGGATGTAATCACGCCGGAATTCGTGCGCGATGAAGTCGCGCGCGGTCGCGCCATCATTCCGAACAACATCAACCACCCGGAATCCGAGCCGATGATCATCGGCCGCAATTTTCTGGTGAAGATCAATGCCAACATCGGCAACTCGGCGTTGACCAGTTCGATCGCCGAAGAAGTCGAGAAAATGGTCTGGTCGATCCGCTGGGGCGGCGACACGGTGATGGACCTGTCGACCGGCAAGCACATCCACGAAACGCGCGAATGGATCATTCGCAACTCACCGGTTCCGATTGGCACTGTGCCGATTTATCAGGCATTGGAAAAAGTGGGCGGTGCGGCCGAAGAACTGACCTGGGAATTGTTCCGCGACACGCTGATCGAACAGGCCGAGCAGGGCGTGGATTACTTCACCATCCATGCCGGCGTACGCTTGCCGTTCGTGCCCCTGACGGCCAAGCGCGTCACCGGTATCGTCAGTCGCGGCGGTTCGATCATGGCGAAATGGTGTCTGGCTCACCACAAGGAATCGTTTCTGTACGAACGCTTCGAGGAAATCTGCGAAATCATGAAGGCCTACGACGTGGCCTTCTCGCTCGGCGACGGACTGCGGCCCGGTAGCATTGCTGATGCCAATGATGAAGCCCAGTTCGCCGAACTCGATACGCTCGGTGAACTCACCCAGATCGCGTGGAAACACGACGTGCAGACCATGATCGAAGGCCCCGGCCATGTACCAATGCACTTGATCAAGGAAAACATGGAGCGTCAGCTCGAAAAATGCGGTGAGGCGCCTTTTTATACATTGGGGCCGCTGACCACCGACATCGCGCCCGGCTACGATCACATCACCAGCGCGATCGGCGCGGCGATGATTGGGTGGTATGGCACCGCGATGCTCTGTTACGTCACGCCGAAGGAACACCTGGGACTGCCGGACAAGGCCGATGTGCGCGACGGCATCGTTACCTACAAGATCGCAGCCCACGCCGCGGACCTGGCCAAGGGCCATCCGGCCGCGCAGGCACGCGACAATGCGCTGTCCAAGGCTCGATTCGAATTTCGCTGGGACGATCAATTCAACCTGGGGCTCGATCCGGAAAAGGCCAAGGAATTCCACGACGAGACGCTACCGAAGGACGCGCACAAATCCGCACATTTCTGCTCGATGTGCGGGCCTAAATTCTGCTCGATGAAAATCACCCAGGACGTGCGCGACTACGCCAAGAAACACGGTATCGACACCGGCGCAGCGCTCAGCGAAGGCATGGCGGAGAAGGCTAGACAGTTCCGCGAAACCGGTGGCGAAGTCTATGTCGCCAGCGCCAAATCGCCGAGCCTGGAGACGTGAAACTGCAATTCCCGTTCGTTCAGTTGCCGGTGCGTTTCGATGCACACGTGTTGGCGGCTGAACTGGCGCAGCTCGATGAAACCGAATGGCAGCCGCACCCGCAAGGCTTCGCCGGAAATTCCGCGTTGCCATTGATTTCCGTCGACGGCGATCCAAAAAACGACGGGTTCACCGGGCCGATGCGGCCAACACCGTTCCTCGGTCGATTCCCCTACCTGCAACAGGTTTTGGGCTCGCTGGGAACGGTGCTCGGGCGGACCCGATTGATGCGTTTGTCCGCCCAGGCCGAAGTGCGCCCGCACATCGACCAGTCGTATTACTGGGCCGAACGCATGCGTGTGCATGTGCCGATCGTGACCGAGCCTGCGGTGCGCTTCTACTGTGGCGACGCCGACATCCACATGGGTGCGGGCGAATGCTGGATTTTCGACACGTGGCGCGAACACTGCGTGCGCAATACCGGCAATGCGACGCGCATCCATCTTGTTGCCGATACGGTCGGTGGCGACGGATTCTGGGACCTTGCCTTGGGTGGCCGACCGCACCCCGTCGACCCGGCAAACTGGAACGTGCTGGATATTCCGCCGGATCCGAGCGCGATACCCGAACTTCATTTCGAATCCACGAATACGCCGCGCGTGATGACGCCATGGGAAATGCATACGCATCTGGCGTTCCTGATCGGTGAATGGAAACCACAGGCGCTCAATGCCGAAGTGCAGTTCCTCGCGTCGCGATTCATGCGGGTTTGGAAATCACTCTGGACCCGCTACGGTGAATCGCGCGGAGGCTTCGCCGACTATCGTGCAGCCCTGAATCGCTTCGGCGAGGAAATGCGCAACTATCAGGGCCGGGTCACCTTGCGTAACGAGCTGGATTTCTTCCAGCAGTTGAAGGCACTGATCCTGCTGCCCGCGCTGGCGGACAAGGGCAAGGTCGAGGTTTCCATCGAATTGCGCGAGTCCGCGCGCACGTCGTGGACCACGCCCAGCCCAGGCGTCGACACGCAGTTCGATCGGCCGGTGTTCATCGTCTCACCGCCGCGTTCGGGTTCCACCGTGCTGTTTGAAACGCTGGCGCAGGCACGCAACGTCTACACGATCGGCGACGAAAGCCACGTGCTGATCGAATCGATCAAGCAATTGCGTCCCGTCGCCAACAATTACGCGTCGAACCGTCTCGACGAGCGTGCCGCCACGCCTGAAGTAGTCGAGCAATTGCGGCAGAAATTTCTGGCTGCATTGGTCGATCGCGCTGGCGAAAAGCCTGCCTCGCTGCCACTGCGAATGCTCGAGAAAACGCCGAAGAATTCATTGCGCATTCCGTTCCTCGCCAATGTATTTCCTGAAGCGCAGTTCGTGTATCTGTATCGCGACCCGCGCGAAGTCATGGCGAGCATGATCGAAGCCTGGAATACCGGTGGCTTTCGTACCTATCCGAATCTGCCGGACTGGGATGGCCCGCCGTGGTCGTTGGTTCTCACGCCTGGGTGGCGCGAGCTTTCCGGAAAGCCGCTGCACGAAATCGTTGCCGGGCAATGGCAATCGGCGACAAACGTTTTGCTCGATGATCTGGCAGCGCTGCCAGCTGATCGGGTGCACGGCGTTCGTTATGATGCGCTCGTTGCCGACCCGGATGCGGTGATCGCGAATTTGTGTCGGCAACTGGATTACGATTGGGACCAGCGCCTGGGCAAGACACTGCCGAATGCACGCTACACCGTGTCCGCACCTGCACCCGACAAATGGCGTCGGTATCAAACCGAAATCGAAGCTGTCATTCCTCGTCTACGCGCGACTTTCGACCGCGCGCAAGTTGCTGCGGTAACCTGAAATTCACGAAAACGCGGCGGCAGGCTTCACAAGCGGAAAAAGTTCATGGCGGCATTGCGCCCAGTGGCACTGGATGCTCACGCCCGAATATGCGCGCCGCATGGATACGCAGCAGGCGATGAATCCTGCGCTGGCGCGCCGCTTTGCTGATGCCGGCATGGACTTCGCGCTGCCCAGCCGCACGCGGTATTTCGGCCAGACAATGGCGGTGGCAAGCGCATCGGATTGATCATGGCCGTCGCGACCGTGCGGCGGCATCGACGATACGGCACAATGCGCCATCGACCGCGTTGCCGTCCGGAGTTCGTGCCATGTCTGCAAAATTACCGTCAACCGCATCAAGCAAGCGCTGGTGGCTGCGTGGCATTGGCGTGTTGGTTGCCATCTACGCCATCGTGGTGCTTGCCGCGATGTGGTGGTGCAGTTACGAACCGCCCCAGTTCGACGTGACCAAGCTCGCGCAGCAACGCGCGGCATCGCACAGCGAGCAAATGGTTACCGGGTCTGTTACGACCAGCACGTTGATGGGTTGCGCCGAAACCCTGCTCGACAAACGCGGCGGTTATTTTTCCAACGACAAGTTCCCGCCCGGCCTGTTCATGGACAACGTACCAAATTGGGAATTCGGCGTGCTTACTGCCACGCGCGATCTGGCGCGTGAATTGCGCAACAAGTTTTCGCGCTCGCAATCCCAATCCGAGGAAGACGTCGATTTAAAGGAAGCCGATCCGCTGTTTTCAAGTCCCAACGATCGCTGGTTGCTGCCCAGTTCCGAAGGCCAGTACCGCAAGGCGATCGCACATGTGGGCGGTTATTTCGAGCGGCTCGGCAAGAACGATCCGAACGGCGCGCAATTCTACGCACGCGCGGACAATCTCGCGGACTATCTCGATCTGGTCTCCAACCGTCTGGGCAGTTTGTCGCAACGCCTGTCGGCCAGCGTCGGCCAGTTGCGTTTGCAGGGCGATGCGCCCGTTGACGCCAGTCTGGCGTCAACGCAAAAGAGCAGGCAAATCGTGAAGACGCCATGGAGCCAGGTCGACGACGTGTTCTACGAATCGCGCGGCTACTCGTGGGCGCTGCTCGAGCAACTCAAGGCGATCCAGGTGGATTTTGCACCGATCCTGCAACGCAAGAATGCCACGGTGAGTCTGGAACAGGTGATTCGCGAACTCGAAGAATCGCAGAAGCCGGTGCACAGTCCGATCATCCTCAACGGCAGTCCATTCGGTTTCTTCGCCAATCATTCGCTGGTGATGGCCAACTACATTTCACGCGCGAACGCCGCTGTGATCGATCTGAAAAATCTGCTCAATCGCGGCTAACGATCAGTATCGGGCGGTTGCTTCAAGGCCCGGAAACATTGTTGAGCCCAAGCAATCCCGGAATCTATCAATGAAGAATTTGTTGTCTGACTGGCGCCTGCCGTGGCTGCTGCTTTTATTGCCGGTTGTCATATTCCTGCCTGCACTGCCGATCGACGAAACCCGCTATCTAGCCGTCGCCTGGGAGATGCATCTGCACGGGAATTTCCTCGTGCCGCATCTCAACGGCACGCCGTATTCGGACAAACCGCCGCTGCTGTTCTGGATGATCAACCTGGGCTGGCTGATCGCGGGCTTGCATGTGTGGGTGGTTCGATTGGGAACGCTCATCGCATCCTGCGTTTGGTTGATGCTGTTCGGCGCACTGGTACGCCGGCTTGATCCGGATTCAACGCTTGCCACGAAGGCCGTGTGGCTGCTACTCGGCATACTCTATTTCGCGCTGCTTTCCAGCGCCATCATGTTCGACGTGCTGTTGTCGGTATGGGTGGTGGTGGCAATGCACGGCGCACTGGATGTGGATGCGAAGCGCTGGTGGCGTGGCATAGGGTTGATCGCCGTGGGCTTCGGGCTGGGTATTCTGACCAAGGGTCCGGTCGCGTTGCTGGATGCGGGTCTGATCTTGGCCGTCGGACCGTGGTGGAGCAGTACCGCGCGGATACATCCCGGGCGCTGGTACGGCGCGTTGCTGCTCGCCGTGCTCGGCGGGGCGGCAATCGCGTTGGCGTGGGCGATTCCCGCCGCAATCGCCGGGGGTCAGAAATACGCCGATGCGATTTTTCTCCACCAGACGGTCGATCGCATGGCCAAGAGCTTCGCCCACCGCCGACCGGTGTGGTGGTATTTCATGGTACTGCCGATGATGGTCTTGCCGTGGACACTGTCGCTGCGCGCACCGTGGCGCACATGGCGCGACAATTTCCACATCGGTAAAACCGCGCGCTTCGCCATAGCCTGGTTCGTACCGGCCTTCGTCGCGTTCTGTTTCGTCAGCGGCAAGCAGCCGCATTACCTGATGCCGTTGTTGCCGGGTTTGGCGTTGTATTTCGCCCTCGTGTTGCAAAGCGACGGCGCGACGCTGCGTGGGCGCTTGTTCGGTGCTGCCTTGCTGATCGCAGGAATCGTATTCGCGGTGCTGCCGTATGTGGCGGCGCATGCGCATGAAATCAGTTGGATGGACGCATTCGTGCGTCGCAAGAATGTCGACGACAGTACGTTGTCGGTGGTGGCCGGCGTCTGGCCGCTATGGGGTGCGCTGGTTGCAGTGCTGGGTGCCGCGCTGCTGGTCTTTGGCCGCGTTTTCGCCAAACCACGAATATTGGCGTTGAGCAGTGTGGCGGCGGCTGCCATTGCCATGCTGGTACTGGCGCAGGGCGTTGGGCCCTATGTCGACGTCAGTGCGGCAGCTGCGCGCATCCGGCAGGCGCATGCCGCAGGCACGCCGATCGCACACTTGGCCTGGCATCATGGCTTGTATGAATTCGCCGGACGCCTCAGCCAGCCGCTGGAAAAAGTGAGTTACGGCGAACTGCATGGGTGGTGCGAGGCGCATCCGAACGGCGAAATCGTCACATTCGAGACCAAGTATCCGATCACGGCGAAACCGTACCTGACGTTGCCGTACCGCTTCGGGCACATTTCATTTTGGCATGCATCCGATCTGCTTGCCGCCCCGATTCCGGCAAGCGATGTGCGGCCGGACGAAGACGAAACGCCGGACGATTGACGGCGCTTTTCGCTCCCCAGCCTGGGAGCGAGAGTGCTCAGAAGCGCGGCTTCTCCGGGCAATCCTTGTAGCGTGTCACACAGTCGAGAATTTCCTGACGCGCTGCGGCAGCACCGTGCCAGCCGTTTACTTTTACCCATTTACCTTTTTCCAGATCCTTGTAGTGTTCGAAGAAATGGGTAATGCGTTCGCGCCAGTGCGACGGAACGTCGTCCAGATCGTTGATGTGATCGTAATGCTTGAATACTTTCAGCGCCGGTGCGGCGATGATCTTGGTGTCTTCGCCGGCTTCGTCGGTCATGTGCATCATCGCGACCGGACGACAACGAATCACCGAGCCCGCAATCAGCGGCAAAGGCATCAGCACCAGCACATCGACCGGATCGCCGTCGCCGCACAACGTATTCGGTACGTAGCCGTAATTGCACGGATAGCGCATCGGCGTGGACAGTACGCGATCCACGAAGATCGCGCCGGTGGCCTTGTCCACCTCATACTTGACCGGTTCGGCATCCTTGGGAATTTCGATGACGACATTGACTTCGTTCGGGACATCATTGCCTGCGGATACGAGATCGAGACCCATCACTGGCTCCATGAATAGCGAAGGGCGCGAAGGATACGCGAAAGCAAGCGATGCTGCACGACTGAACAGTAACGGCGCTTACGGTCTGCTCACCCAAATCAGCCGCACGCACGGGCTTGCGTCGTTGATGGCGCACGTTGCTGTCCTGCCTACTGTCGCAATGAGCTGAACGCGCAGCTCGACTGAGCCGCTTGATCATTCGAAGTCGTCGCGAAAGATAAGGTCGCCACCACCAAGATCGTAATCCCAAAGGCCACGACCATAGGTTGAGAACCTCGCAGTATTGAGTGCAGGAATGAAATCGACGTTCCAATAAATGTTGTCGGGCGCGCCAGCGCCGATATCGACCCAATTGGAATGCGCGCGGTCGAAATAGAACGGGCCAACCTCGGTAGCTGCAAACAGGTTGGCACCATCTGGTGAAATTGCCAGCGAGTACACCAAGGTGTCTGGCAGGCCGGTATTCATCGCCGTGAAGGCGCCGCCGTTGTTGCTGGATACGTAAACACCCGGTCCGGAGTAACCGCTGCCGCAGATATAGATCACCCCGGCACGCGACGGATCGGGCACGATGGACTGGCCGTAGAAAAACTGGCCTTGGGGCAGCGTGGCGACCGTCTGCGTCCAGGTCGACAGCGGCGTGGTCGTGTTGAAGAAACTCGCAGCACCTGATGAATTGTTGGCCATCGCAAAGAACGCCGATGGGCTTTGCGGCGAATACGCCAATGCCGTGACCTGGCCGCCGAAATCGAAGGTTCCCTCACTCGAGGTGACCTGGTCGTTGTACTGCACGCTGCCGTTCCATGCCAATTTGATCACGTGATTTACATTGGCCACCGAGGCACCGCCGCCCAGCCAGGCGTTGTGCGGATTGGACGGATCAGCCATCAGCGGTGGCAGGAACAGCGTGTTCTGCAGGTTGCCGTCGGTGTCGAATTGCCATGCCGGAAGGACTATATTCGCGGTCGCCGGTGCCGGATCGATCTGGGTAAAGCCGGGATAATTCATCCATACCGTCGCACCATCATCACTGCTGGTCAGGTGCGCGAAGTCACCGCTGATCACCTGGGTGAAGTTGGCGATGCCGCTGGGTGGATCGGAATTGCGCTGGTAGCCCTGGTCCTGTGTACCGATGGAAATCGCGTACGGCGAATTGCGGCCGGTGTAGCTGTCGTAATACTGCGCCTGGCGCATGCCGGTGAGACTGATATTTTTCACGCTCTGCAAGCCGTCGGTGGATTGAAACAAGCCGCCATCGGTACCAACGAAAAATACTTCATTGTTGCTTGCATTCGCAAAGGGCTTTACGAAACTGATGTCCGCATGCAGTTTTCCTACGATGTCGTCGTAATACTCGCTCCAGGCGTTGACGACTGCAAACGTCTGACCACCGTCGTCGGAACGGTACAAATTGATGCCGCCGCAAAAGACCAAATTGGAGCTATGCAACGAGGTGCCGACCGCCATGCGGATATTGCCGGTTTGCGGCACGCTGCCGCGCGTTGTCCACGTCGCCCCGGCATTGAACGATTGAAAGACTTGGGTGGCACCGCTGGCTTCGTAAAACGCGTACAGAAAAGGCGTGGGCGTTGCTCCCGTTGTAACGCCCCCTGCCAGCCCGATCTTGTCGCCGCCGGATTGCGTCGGGGTGCCGGCAATTGTGGCGATCGTCGTTAGCGTGTTGTTTGTTTCGATGCGTTTGAGCGCGGACCCTTGCAGCAGATACACCAGACCGCTGCCTTGCGCCAACGCAACGAGCGCGGTTTTTTCCTCGGTGCCGACGACGCCACTATCGATGTAAGTGGTGCCGCGATCGTTTGAAACCAGCAAGTGCATGTCAGCGTGTTGCGTCGTGAAGTTGTAATTACCCACCAGCGCATAGACTTGGGTCGCACTTGTATCGCGCGCAAAAAGGTAAGAAGTTTCGACCCAGTTTTGCAACGCAACACCGGTCGCGTCGTGCCAGGTTGCGCCCTGATCGTCGGAATAATACAAGCCGTGCTGGGTGTCGTCCGCGGCAATCCAGCGTTCTGGCGTAACTCCGGAAGCCCCCATGCGAACGAAATTTTGCAATTCGTAGTTGGGTTTGAAGTGTCGCGCGTCGTTGAGTGGCTGCCACTTCAGAGTTGATCGCAGGCTGCGCCACAATTGACCGCCGTGGGCGAATACAGTCAGGCGATCGGTGGCGGCATCGTAATCAACATCGGAAACACGCCCCGCCTGATTGCGCGCGCCGCGTTCGCGCCAGACACCCGCAGGAACTGTAGTCAACGCCTGTGGCCGATAGCCGTTTGCCATCTGCGCCAATTGCCGGTTTCGCTGTACATCCAGGCTCGCACTCGTGGCCGCATCCATGGCGCGCCAGTCCACGCCCGGCGCATGCGCGTGTAAAGATTCGATCCACGCTTGCCGGCGTCGGGCGAAGTCGTCGGATTCGCCAGGACCGCTGTCTGTGGGAGGCGGCAGCAATGGTGCGGCGTGATGCCGCGGTTTCAACGCGACCGCGGCGACAACCAGGGCAATGCCGGCAATGCCAATGAGAACGCGCATACGTAACTTCCCTTGCGTTCGGCAGATTACAGGTAAATCGCGTTCTGATTCAAGCAAGGCCGCAAGCTTGCAGCTTGAATCAATTCAAAAAAAGCCCCGCATCGCGCGGGGCGTCGTGAATTCCGGCGGAGTCGGTGCTACTTCAATTCGTCCCAGAGGAATTCATAAGCCAGCGCGTGCATGTACGCTGACTGCTTGTTGTCGGCCCCGGCACCGTGGCCACCTTCGAGATTTTCGTAGAACCACACATTCTTGTGACCCATGCCGAGCATCTTCGCTGCCATCTTGCGCGCCTGCACTGGGCCGACGCGGTCGTCGCTGGTGGTGGTATAGAACAGTACCGGAGGATACGTTTTATCTTTTTCCACAAGTTGGTACGGCGAGAACGTCTTGATGAAGTTCCAGTC
>JBDTLA010000171.1:0-9645 GCA_039935035.1 Rudaea sp.
ACACTCGGCTCGCCGACGAAGATTTTCTGGAAGCGGCGTTCCAGCGCAGCATCCTTCTCGATGTACTTGCGATATTCATCCAGCGTGGTCGCGCCGACGCAATGCAGTTCGCCACGTGCCAGCGCAGGTTTGAGCATGTTGCCGGCATCCATCGAGCCTTCGGCCTTGCCTGCGCCAACCATCGTGTGCAGTTCGTCGATAAACAGGATGACGTTGCCCTCTTCCTTGGCCAGATCCTTGAGCACGGCCTTCAGGCGTTCCTCGAATTCACCACGGAATTTGGCGCCTGCGATCAGTGCGCCCATGTCCAGCGACAGCACGCGGCGATTGCGCAGGCCTTCGGGCACTTCGTGATTGACGATGCGCTGGGCCAAACCTTCGACAATCGCGGTCTTGCCCACGCCGGGCTCACCGATCAGCACCGGATTGTTTTTCGTGCGCCGCTGCAATACCTGGATCACGCGCCGGATTTCTTCGTCGCGTCCAATGACCGGATCGAGTTTCGATTTCTCCGCGCGTGCGGTCAGGTCAATGGTGTATTTCTCCAGCGCCTGGCGCTGATCCTCGGCATTCTCGTCTTCCACTTTTTCACCTCCGCGCATTTTTTCGATTGCCGCTTCAAGATTCGATTTGTTCGCACCGCTGGATTTGAGCGTCTGACCGACCACGCCCTTGTCGTCGAGCGCGGCCAGAATGAACAGTTCGCTGGCAATGAAGGCATCGCCGCGTTGCTGCGCGAGCTTGTCGGCCAGATTCAACAACCGGGTCAGATCGTTGGAGACATTGATATTGCCTTCCTGCCCGGCCACGCTCGGCAAGCTTTTCAAGGCCTCGCCAATGCGCTGGCGCAACAACGGCACGTTGACACCGGACTGGGCCAGCAACGGCAAGGTCGAGCCGCCTTGTTGTTCGAGCAGCGCACTCATCAGGTGCACCGGCTCCAGCATGTTGTTGTCGCGTCCGACTGCCAATGATTGCGCATCCGCGAGCGCCTGCTGGAAACGCGAAGTCAATTTGTCCATGCGCATGGTTTGGGTCTCCTTGAACTGGGGTTCGCCCGCCCGTCGCGGGGGTGGCCGGCAACGCATTGAAGGTGCGGCCGTCAACGCGTGGTATCAAGATGGGACCCAGGGATAAATTGTAGATCGGTGCTTGCCAGCTGCGATCCGCGTAGGATCGCAGCCCGCGGCATCCCCTGAACACCGCAACCCGGCAGATTCGACATGCGCATTTTGTTACTCGGTGGCTATGGCAACTTCGGTGCGCTCATTGCACGCGAGCTGGCGCGCGACGGCGAAATCGAGTTGCTGCTCGCCGGCCGCAATGAAGGTGCGGCACGGCGCATGGCTGCGAATCTGACCTCTCAGGACGGTGCGCGGATCGAAGGCGTGGCGCTGGATATCGACACACCGGACCTGCATGCGCGTTTTGCGGCGCTCGCCCCGCATCTCGTCATCCACACCTGCGGGCCGTTCCAGGGCTGCGATTATCGCGTCGCCAGTGCGGCGCTGGCTGCGGGCGCGCACTATATCGATCTGGCGGATGCGCGCGATTTCGTCGTGGGCATCACGGCGCTCGATGCCAATGCGCGGGAATGCCGCAGGCTCGTGGTCTCTGGCGCAAGCACGGTGCCGGGCCTGAGCGCCGTGGTGGTCGATCATTATCGCGGCGAATTTGCTGAGCTCACCGACATCGATATCGGCATCAGTCCCGGCAATCGCACGCCGCGCGGCACCGCGACGGTCGCGGCAATCCTGGGCTACGTTGGTCGGCCACTGCGAATTTGGAGCCACGCAACCTGGCGCACCGGATTTGGCTGGCAGCAGCTTCATCGGCAGCGTTACCCTGACCCGGTCGGCACGCGCTGGTTGAGCTTGTGCGACGTGCCGGATATCGGGCTGTTCCCGAAGCGCTATCCCGGCTTGAAAAACCTGCGCTTTGGCGCCGGGCTTGAATTGGGCATCCTGCATCTGGGTTTGTGGTTGTTGTCTTGGCCGGTACGCTGGCGGCTGCTGCCGCGGTTGGATCGCTGGACAGCAACGCTCAAACGCATGAGCGAATGGTTTCTTGGGCGCGGCAGCGACGTCGGCGCCATGCATGTTCGCCTGTCCGGCACGGCGACCGATGGAAAGCCGCTGTGCTTGACCTGGATGCTCGTCGCCGGCTCTGGCCACGGCCCGCAAATCCCCGCGACAGCTGCCGTCGTGCTGGCGAGAAAACTTGCCCGCGAGCAACTCGCAAAAGTCGGTGCGATGGCCTGCCTGGATCTATTCGATCTGGACGAATACATCGCCGCGCTGGCCGGCTACGACATCCGCACCCAGGTGCAACGCGAACGCGGATGATCGTGACGCAGCTCACGCCAACAAAACTTCAGTCCAGAAATCGCGCCCGGTCTTCGGCTTGCGGCAGGTAACAGGTATCGCGCCGACCAAACCAGCGGTAACGGTGTCGCCCGATCCAGCGATATAGCGGATCGCGCAGTACCCGCGGCACGATGCGCAGCATGATCGCCAACCCTTTCCACAAACCGCCGAAACTCGCCAGCACGCGCAGCATCGCCGTACTTTCGGTGTAGCCGACGCCGCCATCGACGAGCAGTACCGACAGCGGCTGCTGCGGGTCCAAACCATGCGCGCGCAGTAATTCGCCGCCACGTTGCGACTGCGTCGTGGCGAACAGAAATCGCTTGTCGCGATCGTGCCGCAACACGAATTGCACGCTGCGGCTGCACATCACGCACACACCATCGAACACCAGAATCGCAGGCGATTCAGTCGACATCCAGCCACCCCCTGTAATGCACCAGCAGTCCGGCCAATGGCAGTCGGGCGACCACATCGAAATGGTACCGATCGTCGACTTGCGACTCGCACGCGCGCACTCCGGCAAACCACCGCGCCGGCAATGGCATCCCGAGCGCCCACACACGCCGTATGCGCCAGTTCAGTACGCCAGCCTCGATGCTTAGCGCGAATGCAAACGTGACCAGACCCAGGCGCTCACACAGCAAACCGTCGCGCGCCCACATCGTCGAACGCATCGGATGGCCGGCGAACTCGCGCGTCCAGCGTTCGCCGTGCGCGGACGTGGCAATCTCCACGCGCAATGGCGCATTCTGCGCGGCGGGTGGTTGCGATGTGACGACACCACACACGCGTGCCAACCAATTGGCGCCACGTACAACCTGCGCTTCGCCGCGATACGAGCGGGTGCCGGTCGCGCGGTGCAATGCCTGCACGCGCGGCGGAAGTTTTGCGAATTCAGCCTCGCCAAGAAGATCCACGAACAGCGCGCTCATTGCTGCATCCAGATCAAACTGGCGAATCGTCCGCTGTTCGCGCCATCGCGACGATACGAATAAAAGCGATCGTCGCCCAAGGTGTCGAAGGTGCCGCCGTACATTCGATTGACGCCGAGCGCCTGCAAACGCCGGTGCGCCAGCGCATACAAATCGCAGTGCCAATGTCCCGGTCGAGTCGCCGAGAATGCCGTCGCCGCCGTCGCATCATGGGCGAGGAATGCCGCACGCACGGGCTCGCCTACCTCGTAGGAGGCCGGTCCAATCGCCGGTCCCAGCCACGCGATGAGATTCCGTGTCGGCGTGCGCAGGCGGCCGACACAGGATTCGATGACACCACCCGACAGGCCGCGCCAACCGGCGTGCACGGCGGCAACCTCGCTGCCATCGTCGGCGCAAAACAGCACCGGCAAGCAATCGGCCGTCAGTATCGCCACGACGACGCCCGGCTGGGTGGTGAAAGCCGCATCCGCCTGGGCTTCGCCGTCGATGATTTCGGTCGTCAAACGCAGACTGCGCGTAGCGTGCACCTGTTGCATCCAGCGCGGCCGCGCTGGCAGCTCGAAAGCGCGCTCAAGCAAGCTGCGATTGGCTTGCACAATGGCCACGTCCTCGCCGCTGTTCAAGCCAAGATTGAACGCATCGAATGGCGGCTGCGAATTGCCGGGCAGACGTCGCGTCGTGGTCAGTGCACGCACGTTCGGCGGCGCGGGCCAGTCTGGATACAGGGCGCCGGGCGCAGGGCTGAACGCTGGATCGGTTGGCGGCATTGCTGTGGCCTCGGGTATTGAACCAATGCTACCAAGAGCCCCTCTCCCATCGGTAGAGGAGTTGAGGTAAGGGCCGGGATCAACGCAGCGGTTGGTGAACGCCAATCCCTGATCGGCCATCGCAACCCCGCCCTCATCCGTCGCTTCGCGCCACCTTCTCCCGGCGGGAGAAGGGAATTACCATCTTGATGCTTATGCCTATCACTTTGCGCACTCTCCCATTGCCGACGCAAATCGATAGTGATCTCAGCCCTCCGCCGTCAAATCCTCTCGCAACGCGTCGATCAACGCGACCATATCTTCAGGCATCTCAACCGACACGCTAACCAGTGCACCCCCAACCGGATGGGCGAATTCAAGTTTCTCCGCGTGCAGCGCCTGGCGACGAAAACCGCGCAAGGTCTCGATGAATTCCGGGCTGGCGCCCTTGGGTAGCCTCAAACTGGAATACGTCGCATCGCCGAGCAACGGGTGGCGCACGTGCGCCATGTGCACGCGAATCTGGTGGGTGCGCCCGGTTTCGAGGCGACATTCGATCAGCGTGTGCGCACGGAAACGTTCACGCACACGGTAATGCGTCACCGCCGGCTTGCTGGTCGGCCCATCGACAACCGCCTGGCGCAGGCGGTCGCGCGGACTGCGACCGATCGGCGCGTTGACCGTGCCGCCGGCGATCATCGCACCATAAACCACGGCGGCATATTGGCGATGGATTTCGCGCGCCTGCAATTGTGCGACAAGGGCAGTATGCGCACGCAGGCTGCGCGCTACCACCATTACTCCGGAAGTATCCTTGTCCAGACGGTGCACGATGCCGGCACGCGGCAGCTCAGCCAACGATGCGTCGTAATGCAACAGCGCGTTCAACAGCGTGCCATCCGGCTGACCGGCCCCGGGATGCACCACCAGGCCGGCCGGCTTGTTGATCACCAGGACATCGGCATCGGCATAGCGCACGTCCAGCGCAATCGCCTGCGGCGCCAACGCCACCTGGGCGATCGTCTGGGCACGCACTTCAATGTGTTCGCCGCCCCGCACGATATGCCGCGGCAGAACAATCGCCCCGTCCAACCGCACCTCGCCGGACTTGATCCACGCGCCAAGGCGCGAACGTGAATATTCCGGTAGCAGACCGGCCAAAACCTGATCCAGGCGCCGCCCGGCGGCATCATCAGGCACATCGAGCGTGTGCGCATGTTTTGAAGCAGTCGTGTTCACTTCATGGGATCCTGGTCAGGTCTTGCGGCTGCGGCGATAGGCGCTTGTGGATGGGTTGGCGCAACGTTCGTTTTTCATTCTGCTAACACATTTCCGCTATTATCGCGGTTCTGCCTGACGAAAGTGTGCAAATCCGATGCGAGTTACCCCAATTCTGAAGTTGTTCGTGTTGTCGCTACTGGTCGCTACTACGGCCGGTTGCCATCGCTTCGCGAAGAAAAATGCAGCCGAAACACTGCCGGTCGACCAGATGTACTCCGTGGCAAAAGCGGCACTGGAGAACGGCAATCTGACCAAGGCTATCCAGTATGACCAGCGCCTGATCGCGCGCTTTCCGTTTGGCCCCTATACCGAACAGGCCAAACTGGACCTGGCCTACGCACAATACAAAACCGACAAGCGCGAAGACGCCTATTCGACCATCAACAGCTTCATCAAGACCTATCCTGCGCAGAAGCATGTCGACTACGCCTATTACCTGCGAGGCGTGATCAATTTCGACCGCGACCGCGGCTTTCTCGATCGTTACGCCAACCAGGACATGACCAAGCGCGATCAGGGCAACACGCTGAAGTCATTCGAGGATTTCGAAGCCCTGCTCACGCGCTTTCCTGACAGCCGCTATGCTGCCGATGCACGCCAGCGCATGGTCTACCTGCGCGACAACCTGGCCCTGGCGCAAGTCAATATCGCCAAATTCTACCTGCGCCACGGCGCCTATGTTGCCGCCGCGAACCGGGCCAAGGATATCGTCGAAAAATACCAGCGCACGCCTGCTGCTGGCGACGCACTGGCCATCATGGTCATCTGCTACAAGGCCCTAAACCAGGACAAGCTCGCCACCAATACCGAGCGCGTGCTGAAACTCAATTACCCGAACCACCCATACCTCGCCGGTAACTGGCCGCAGAATTCACATTGGTGGATGCGGATGATTCCGTTTCGGAGCTGATCTTCCCAGCTTCACTCAGGCTTGGGTCGCTCCCACGCGCGGCTGAACGCCATCTCGACTTGCCTGGTGAACGCGCCGCCGTCCATCAAGGCACTGGCGCGCATGCGACCGGGGAGTTGCTGACGCAGAATTTCGACATTGCGCGGATTGGCAGTCTGCGTCTTCATCACGGATACCAGGTCATCCGGCGCGGCTGCGATCCAGTCCGTTAGCCCGACCGCAGTCAGCAAACTGGCACCGCCGCGCGCGATCGCGCGGTCGCCCGCAATCGCCGCTACCGGCACACCCATCAACAATGCATCGCACGTCGTGGTCGCGCCGTTGTACGGAAACGTATCCAGTGCAATGTCCACATCCCGGTATGCGGCAAGGTACGCATCAATTGGCAGCCGACCAATGATTTCGATCCGATCCGAAGCAAGCTTGTGCCCTGTGAATGCCTCACGGATGCGCGACTCAACCACATCGCAGGTGATGCCCACAATTCGCAAGCGGCTGCCAGGCAACGCAAGAAGAACCCGCGCCCACGCATTCAAAACACCCGAATTCAATTTCGATTCCTGGTTGAACGAACCGAAGGTCCAATAGCCATTTTTAGCCATCGGAAGAGCCGACGGCTCCGGCAATTCAACCTGTGGTTGATAACACCATTGGCTCGGCGACACTCGCCACGGCTGTTCAACTTGCCAGCCCTCCGACACGCCCGGTGGATCGGTGATTGCGTCGCAAAGACGCCCATCCATGGTTGCCAATCCAGTCGTACACAGATAGCCCAGCCATGTGCACTGCAGCGGTGCGGGCTTGCGCGCGAACACGCCAAGGCGGTTGAGGGCGGTGTGTCCCGCCAAATCCACAAGAATGTCGATGCCGTTGTTGCGTACCTGCCGGGCTACCTCATCGTCGCTTGCCCCGGCGATGTCGTGCCAATGCTCGGCGAGCGCATGCAAGCGCTGGGTTACATCGTCGCCAGACGGGAAATTGTAGAAACAATGGATTTCGAAACGGTTGCGGTCGTGATGTTGCAATAAAGGCTCGATGAAACATGCTACAGAGTGACGGCGAAAATCAGCCGACACGTAGCCAATCTTCAAACGTTGCCGTTGGTGCGGGGTAAAATTCTCGCCGGCAGCCGGCAGCGAGCGCGCCAGCGCTTCGCCGAACGCACGATGTTCGGCAAGAATCTGCTCGGTAGTGGCTTCGGGCATGAAATTAAGCGCCCAAAGCTCATTGTCCCACGCGCCCCAATCTTGTGGCGCACCTGCGCGAATACGTGCAAACGCCGCGCGCGCCAACGCGTATTCACCAACGCTGTTTCGAATGTCGCCAACAGCACGCAGCAACATCGCATCGTCGGGCGCAACTCGCAAGATTCCGTCGAGTAGATCCAACGCCTCTTGCGCGCGCCCTCGTCCGCGAAGCCACTGGGCCAATCTTGATGCGGCACCGGCATGTTGAGGTTCCAGTGCCAATGCACGCTTTAGCGCGACATCGGCCTTGGGCGAGCCTGCTTCATCAAGCGCACAGCCCAGGCCTGTCCAGGCTTGCGCCGATTCAGGCGCCAGACGCACAGCCTCGTTGTAGGCCTTTTCGGCTTCAGCGAAATCGCCTTGTCGAAGATGAATCGCGCCAAGATTCAGGTGCGCAGGCAAAAAATCCGGCGTCAATTCGATCGCACGCTGGTAGCACTGGATCGCTGGGTGGACTCGGCCCAATCGGGAAAAGGCATTGCCGAGGTTCAGGTGCGCACGCTCCAATTCCGGAGCCACGGCCACTGCATGCTGGTAGAGTCCGGACGCAGCAACATAATCGCCAGCGTCCTCGCACGCGTTGCCTTGTTGAATCAGTTCCTCCGGGTCGGCGGGTTCGTACGTCGCAGGATTGATTTCGCCCTGCTGAGCGCGCAGCATTCCAATTATTCGCTTGAACGGATTAGCCATGCCCGGCAGATATCCTCTTGCTACTTCTCGGACGACGCGATGATTTTCAAATTTCTCGACACGACCGCTGTTCGTGCCTTTGCTGAATCGATTGTAACGGACTACGACCGCCTGCGCCGATCAGCCACACTGCGCGACAACAGTCCGGAGAAATTACGGCAACGACAGGAGAAATTGGTAGAACGGTTCGAGCAATTTCGGCGCGAACACAAGCCCAACTTCTATCAGAAAGCGAAAATGATCCAGACCGCGCAGGAAGGGCTTCGCACTCGTGGCTTCAGCGAAGCGGAAATCAGTGAATTTCTGAATGCGGCAATGACGCTACCTTTGCGTCGATCTGCTCAGCGCGGCTAATCCCAACCCGAACTGATCGGATAGCGCCGATCCCGGCCGAAAGCACGCGTGGAAATCTTCGGACCCGGTGCTGACTGGCGGCGTTTGTATTCGCTGTTGAGTACCAATCGAGCGACACGCAAAACAGTCGCCTCGTCGAAACCGGCGCCGA
Organism: Rudaea sp.; assembly: GCA_039935035.1. Taxonomy (GTDB): domain Bacteria; phylum Pseudomonadota; class Gammaproteobacteria; order Xanthomonadales; family Rhodanobacteraceae; genus Rudaea. Next base: position 8,684 of record JBDTLA010000171.1, read on the forward strand.
TCACATCTTCCTGCGACTGCTCGCCTTCGATATAGCGTTCGAGAATCGCGTCAAGCATCTCGTAGGGCGGCAACGAGTCCTGATCGGTCTGGTTCTCGCGTAATTCCGCCGATGGCGCCCGGTCAATCACGGCTTGGGGAATTGCCTCAACCGCCGCATGCAGCCCTCGGCCGGCAGCCTTCACGGCGTGCGAATTCCGCCACCGCGCCAACGCAAAAACCCGCTGCTTGTAGCAATCCTTCAACGGCGCATAACCTCCGCACATGTCGCCGTAAATCGTCGCGTAGCCGACCGCCATTTCGCTTTTGTTGCCGGTCGACAACAGCATCGTGCCGAACTTGTTGGAAAGCGCCATCAAGATCACGCCACGGCAACGCGACTGCAGGTTTTCCGCGGTGACATCGCGACTGGAATCCGGCGCTAGAAATCCCGGATCGACACCGTCGCCCAACGCTTCGGCAAAGCCAGCGAACGGGGCCGAGATCGGAATCGTCAACATTTTCACGCCCAGCGCTTGCGCCTGCTGTGCCGCCAGATCGTTGCTCATATCGCTGGTGTAACGCGATGGCAAGCGCACGGCCATCACCCGCTCGGCACCCAACGCATCCACCGCCAGCGCCAGAATCAAGGCCGAATCGATACCACCGGACAGCCCCAGCAGCACGCCGGGGAAGTGATTTTTTTCGACGTAATCGCGGATCCCGCGCACCAAACCGGCATACACGCGCGCATCGTCGGAAACATCGCTGCACGGCGGCCAATCTTGCGTACGAAAGCGACCGGTCGCCGGGTCGAACTCGGCAATCAGCAAAGCGTCCACGAATGCCGGCGCGCACGCCGCAATCGTGCCGTCGGCGTGCACCAGTAGCGATTCGCCGTCAAACAACAAATCGTCCTGGCCGCCAACCAGATTCACGTAAGCGATGGCCACATTGTTGTCGCGCGCACGTTGCGCGAGCAAC
>JBDTLA010000172.1:0-9479 GCA_039935035.1 Rudaea sp.
ACTATTGCCGGATTTGAAAACACGTGCCGTGATCATTGAAAAGCTCTATTATGTATATACTAAGAAGTATATACATCTCTTTAAGCCTTCGCAATTACTTCACTTAACGACGCTGGCCTTCTCGATCACGATTGGCGTCTTCGGAACATCACTCTGGAACGGGCCTTGCGGGCCGGTTTCGACGGACTTGATCTTGTCGATCGTATCCATGCCATCGATCACCTTGCCGAATACACAATAGCCCCACGATACCGGGCCATTGGCACCGCCAACATAATCCAGGCGCTTGTCGTCGACCACGTTGATGAAAAATTCGGCGGCTGCGGAATTCGGATCGCCGGTGCGCGCCATGGCGACTGTGCCGCGCAAGTTGGACAGGCCGTTGTTGGCTTCGTTGCGGATCGGCGCGTGCGCGCGCTTGCGCGTCAGCGCCTTCGTCCAGCCGCCGCCTTGCACCATGAAGTTGTCAATTACGCGGTGAAAAATAGTGCCGTCGTAGAAGCCTTCGTTCACGTAGCGCAGGAAGTTTTCGACAGTATTCGGCGCCTTGTCGGGATACAGCTCGATCGTGATATCGCCCATGCTGGTATGCAGCAGCACTTTGGGATTGGCAGCCGGTGCCGGCGTCTTGTCGGTGTCGGCCTTGGCCGGTGTTGCAATTTTGGCGGCAGGCTTGGTGGCCGCATTCGGTGCGGCGGTAACGGCCAGCGGAACCAGCAGCGCAAGGGTGCAAAGCATCTGTTTGAGCATGGTCGAACTCCAGGACAAGAAAAATCGTGAGGCAATGATACTCAGAAATTGCGAGAGCTGCTGCGCGGGGTAGGGTGCGCAATTGCAGCAGCGCTTCTGCACTGTTACACGTTACCCCGTCACCCAACCTTCTCCCCCAAGCGGGCTTGGGCGAGAGGGCGCCGGAAATGTAGCTTGGGTGATCTTGCGAATTCGATCAACTTGATGTTCGTCGGCGTTGGGGTTCGTGTCGATCACCCCAATCTACCGTTACCCATCACTCGATCACGCCGCAGCCAATTTTTCGCTCTCGCGCACCTGCAATTTGATGTCGAGCAGTTTGAGATAGTCACGTTCGGATTCCAGGTCGGCACGGGTCAAGGGATGTGTCGCAAGCCACATGGCTGGAAGCGCCAGTGAGAGCGTCTTGCCGTCTGCGCGCAGTTGCAGTGGCGGCAGGGGTTCGGTATTGCGGCCGCGTTGCAGCAGCACGGCCAGACGCAATAGTGCGGTTACCCGCAATCCGGATTGGCGCAGTCGCTCCGGCAGCATACGCAGGGCGGTGACATCGGGTTTGCGGCGATGGCAACGCAGGATCGCGGCCAATACGTGTTGCTCGTGGCGTGCAAAGCCTGCCAAGTCGGACTTCTCAACGATATATGCGCCATGCACATGGTGCTGGCTATGCGCAATGGACAAGCCGATCTCGTGGATATCGGCGGCCCATCCGATCCAGTCGCGTTCGGCGGGGCCGAGATTCCATTCGCCATTGACCTGATCGAACAGGATCAGGGCGGTGTCGCGAACGCGTTGCGCATGGGCGCGATCCACCGCATAGCGTTGCGCCAGCGCGGTGATACTTGCCGTGCGTGGATCGCGTTGTTCGGCGCGACCGATCATGTCGTAAAGCAAGCCCTCACGCATGGCGGTATCGCAAACGCGCATGTGCTCGAGTCCGAGCGCTGCAAAGCTCGCTTCCAGGATCGCCACGCCGCCCGCGAAAATCGGCGTGCGATCGCTGCTCAGGCCAGGCAGGCGGATGTTTTCCACCGTACCGCATTCCAGTAGTGCTTCGCGCAGCTGTTCCAATGCTTGCCGACTGATACCCGAATCGCACCAACCCGCTGCCTGTACCACGTTGCCGATCGATCGCGCCGTACCCGATGAGCCGATGGTCTCGCCCCAGCCAAACGCTCGGTAATCCGCCACGAACTGCTGCATTTCCACCGCGATTTCGGTCTGTGCCTGTTTCCAGCGCTTGCGCGTGAGCTTGCCGTCGCCGAAAAACCGCAGGGTGCTGGCAATGCAGCCGATTTGCAGACTCTCCTTCTCGAGTGCTTCGAAACCCTGACCGATGATGAATTCGGTACTGGCGCCGCCGATATCGATCACCAGCCGGCGTTCGGGCGATTCGGGGATACCGTGGGCGACCCCAAGATAGATCAGGCGTGCTTCCTCACGCCCGGACACGACTTCGATCGGGTGTCCCAGGGCCCGTTCGGCCGGTTGCAGGAAAGCGGCGGGATGGCTTAGCTGGCGCACCGCATTTGTCGCCACCGCACGGATGCGCGATGGCGGCAATCCGCGCAGGCGTTGGCCGAAACGCGAAAGGCAATCCATTGCACGCTCATGGTGCGTGGCATCGAGGTTGCCATCCTCATCAAGACCGGCTGCAAGTCGCACGCTGTCGCGCAACCGGTCGATCACGCGTGGCTCGCCGTGCTCGTAACGCGCAACCAGCAGATGAAAGCTGTTCGAACCGATATCCGCTGCCGCGAGCAGGTCGCCTTCGTTGATTTGTGGCTGGATGACCTCGGGCATGAGCGTAACAGGCTGTGCAGGAGTGGGCGCATTGTGACACGAGCGCGGGCGGTGACGGAAACGCGCGTGACCGCTAGTGGCGTCGCCGTGCCTTGCTTCGATTACATTTGGAATTGCAAAGGATCAAGAGCGCCCCCTTCCGCCTTCGGCACCTTCCCCCGCTCGCGGGGGAAGGAAAGTGGGAATGAGGCCCCGTTCGCGGGGGAAGGAAAGTGAGAACGAGCCCCCGTTCGCGGGGGCAGTGAGAATGAGCCACCACTTGCGGAGGAAGGAGAATCAGGAATGGACCTCGCTTGCGGGGGAAGGGAAATCTGGGATGGACCCCGCTCGCGGGGGAAGGGAAGTGAGAATGGGCCCCGCTTGCGGGGGAATGGAAGTGAGAACGGGCCCCGCTTGCGGGGGAAGGAAGGTGAGAATGAGCCCCCACTCGCGGGGGAAGGGAAATCAGGAATGGGCCCCGCTTGCGGGGCAAGGTCACTCATCAGCGACAAAGTCTGTCCAGCAACCACACCTGCGCGGAGTGAAGCTTGGCATCGCCGGGCTCGACGCGCTGGTAGTGGCCGTTGTCGCCCAGAGTCCACGCCTGGGTATTGTCGGTCAGGTAATTTTCCAGCGATTCGCGATAAACGCGCTGCGCCAGTTTTTCATCGAGTATCGGAAAACACACCTCGATTCGATGCAGCAGGTTGCGTTCCATCCAGTCGGCGCTAGAGCAAAATATCTCGGGGTCGCCAGCATTGGCGAACCAGTAAACGCGGCTGTGTTCGAGGAAGCGCCCGATGATGGAGCGTACGCGGATGTTGTCGGATACGCCGGGTACGCCGGGACGCAGGGTGCACGCGCCGCGCACGATCAAATCGATGCGTACACCCGCGCACGAGGCCTTGTAAAGCTGCGCCACGACGCTGGCGTGGCTTAACGCATTGACCTTGGCGACAATGCGCGCTGGGTTGCCCGCTCGTGCATGGTTGATCTCACGTTCAATCAACGCGATCAGTTTGTTGTTCAAGGTGAATGGCGACTGCAGCAGGTGCGTGAGCGTGATTACCGGACCGAGCCCGGAAATCTGCTGAAACAATTTGTGGGTGTCGTTGCCGATGTCGACGTCGGCGGTCATCAAACCGATATCGGTGTACAGGCGTGAGTTGATCTGATGGTAATTGCCTGTCGACAAATGAACGTAACGGCGCATTGCCCCATTTTCGCGGCGCACGATCAGCAGCATCTTGGCGTGAGTCTTGTAGCCAACCACGCCGTAAACGACCTGCACACCGGCTTCCTGCAAGAGATTGGCAAAAGCGATATTGCGTTCTTCGTCGAAGCGCGCGCGCAGTTCCACCACGACGGTGACATCCTTGCCGGCGCGTGCCGCGTCAATCAGCAAAGCGACCAACGGCGAGTCGGCGCCGGTGCGATACAGGGTTTGCTTGATGGCAAGAACGTCCGGATCGATGCTGGCCTGACGCACCAGCTCGATGACCGTAGCGAATGAATCGAACGGATGATGCAACAAGATATCGCGCTCAGCGATCGCCTCGAACAAGTTGCGATCATCGGCAACGGCTGCCTCAAGGCGCGGCGTGTACTTTTTGAATTTCAGATCGGGTCGATCGATTTGATCGTAGATCGCCCCGACACGATGGATATTGACCGGGCCGGCGCAGCGATACACTTCGCTCTCGCCGAGCTCGAAGTTTTGCATCAGGAATTCGGTGACCGTCCGCGGGCAGGTGTCGGCAACTTCCAGGCGCACTGGTTTGGCATAACCACGCCCGCGCAACTCGTCGCGCAGGGCGTGGGCAAGATTCTCGATTTCTTCCTCGTCAACGAACAACTCGCTGTTGCGCGTGACCCGGAACGGATAGGCACCCTTGACCTTCATGCCGGGAAACAATTCGTCGACGAACTGCAGCAGGATGCTCGACAGGAATACGAAATCGTGTGCGCCGCCGCCGACTTCAACCGGCAGGTGCACGATGCGCGGCAGCGAGCGCGGTGCACGCACCAGTGCCATGTTGCCCTCGCGTCCGAACGCATCGATGCCGTGCAACGCCACGATCAGGTTCAGACTTTTGTTGAGGATGCGCGGGAACGGGTGCGCCGGATCCAGCCCAAGCGGTGAAAGTACCGGCAGCACATCGTGCTGGAAATAACCCTGCAACCAGCGCTGTTGCTTCAGCGTCCAACGTGACCGATCCACAAAGCGGATGCCTTCGCGTTCCAGTTCGGGCAGCAGCGTGTCGTTCCAGACCAGGTATTGATCGCGCACCAATTCCAGCGCGCGATCGCGAATACGCGAGAGTACGTCGCTCGGTGCATGCCCGTCTGCGCCGGGGATGGCGTCGCCGAATGCAACGTGATGGCGCAGGATCGCGACGCGAACCTCGAAGAATTCATCGAGATTGGAATTGACGATGCACAGGTAGCGCAGGCGTTCGAGCAGCGGCACGCTTGAATCCTGCGCCTGGGAGAGCACACGAAAATTGAATTCGAGTTGCGCCAGCTCGTGATTCAGGTACAACTCCGGCGCCGTCAGATTCGGACCAGTCGAATCCGGACCGGCTGGATTGGGCGATTGCCGATCGCCCGAATTCACGCTGACGTTTGCGGCAACGGTTTGCGGATCAAAGACAATTTGCTTTGGAATCGGCGTAACCATGTTTGGCGCTATGGCCTGCGCCACTCGTCGCGCGACGAAGACACGCTCGCACAAGCTTGCGCGATGCACATGGCAGCGCTCGGGGCGAATTTACCCTGGTCTTCCGGTTTGATCTTGCGCCGGCGCAATTCCAAAACAATCGGGGTCATTTGCGCGATACGCGCTTCGATGCGCGCGCGCTGGTAATAATTCAAATTGGTGCGTTTTGCCAGTCCTTTAAGCTGGTTCAGCGCGTCTTCGGCGCGGCCGTTCAAATATGCCGCATCGGCGTGCGCTTCGCCCGCGCGTACCGGGTCGCCAGCCAATTCGCAGGCGCGCGCAAAAACGATTTGTAGCTGCGGATCTTCATCATTGCTGCTCAATTGCGGGCGCAGCAATGCTTGTGCCTGTTGCGCGCTGGCTTTGTCATTGACCTGTAGCAACGCCTGGGCATGTTCGAGCACCAGCGCGTGATTGTCCGGATAATGGTGCTCAAGGTCCGCATACAGCTTCAACGCCGCATCGCGCTGGCCGGACATCAGCAGCGCGTGCCCAAGTGCCAATTGCAGCACGAGATTGCCGGGATCTTCACTCACCAGTTTCGCGGCGATTTCGTGCGCTTTCTTCGCGCCGCCTGTACGCACCAATGCCAGCACGTATCCGTACTGGTTTGCCGTCGTCGCAAATGCGGGATTGTTGCGCAGATTGTCGGCGTAATAGGCGGCAATCTGCGAAGGTTGATTTGAATCCAGTACGCGTGCGCGCTCGCGCATCAGCAGGTAGTAGGCTTCTGACCGCGCCCGTTGGGATTTTCGATCCTCGGTGGGCCTGGCAGCTTCGGCCAGTTTGGCGCTGGATTCAGGCTTGATCGACGGCAGCAGCAACATCGGCGATAGCGTCGGCGTTTGCGCGGCTTCGGTGCCTAGCGCGGCGCGCCGTTGGGCTTCTTCCTTCTTCACGGCCACGGCACGAGCCTTGGCTTCGCTGATGCGCTCGAGCGTTACCGGATGGTCCATCAATAACGCCGGCACATCGTTTTCATCGAAACCCGGACGCAGCGCGCGCTGCATGCGCTGGAAGAATTCAGCCATGGCATCCGGGTCGAAATTGGCTTTCGCCAGCGTCTGGATGCCGATGCGATCGGCTTCGGATTCATCGGCGCGGGTGAAATTGATCTGCATCTGCTGGATCAAACCCTGCGCGGTGGCGATGGCGCCCATATCCGCATTGCTCGTGCTTCCGGGGCTCTGGTGCGCCGAGGCTGCAATCGCGCCGACCATTGCCAGCACCATCAACGGTGCATATTTGCGCTCGGCTTCGACCGCGCGCACCAGATGCTGCTGGGTGACGTGAGAAATCTCATGCGCCAACACCGCCGCCAATTCGCTTTCGGTTGTCGTGGTGGTGACCAGACCGGAGTTGATGCCGATGAATCCACCGGGCAGCGCGAACGCGTTGATATCCGCATCGCGTACGACGAAGAAGGTAAACGGCTGGTCAGGTTTCGGACTGTAGGCGACCAGACGGTAACCCAGCGCGTTGATGTAGTCGGACAGCAGTGCGTCATCCTGGACCATGTCCTGGTTGCGCAATTCGTGCAAAACGTAGAAACCGTATTGGCGTAGTTCTTCGGGAGATGCAATAGTTCCGGCGGAACTACCCATACTCGGCAGTTGCGGATCAGCCGCGCGCGCAGCCATAGCCGCCAGCAACGTGCAGGCAAATCCGAACAACGCAACGATTGACGAAAAACGCATGGAAAACTCGAAAGGCAGGCGAAACTCGATCAGGGCGAGGCTTGGACACCATACCGCAGAGCTTGGTTCGCCGCTATCGCAGTCGCAAGTCCGCTTAGCTGGCGTTTAGTTCCATGGCTTGGCTCGCGATACACTGACGGCGTGCTGGTAAATCAATACCGCCGCGATTCGCAGCCAGGACCTGAAAACATGCCAAAAGTCGAAATTTATTCCGGTGCGATGTGTGCTTATTGCAGCGCAGCGAAAACGCTGCTCAAACAGAAGGGTTTGGACTACACCGAAATCCGCATCGATAGCGACCCTGCACGATTGCAGGAAATGTTGGACCGCGCTCAGCGTCGCAGCGTGCCGCAAATCTTCATCGACGATCATCACGTAGGTGGTTACGACGATCTGGTTGCAGCTGATCGAAGTGGTGAGCTGGCGAAGTTGATCGGGGGCGGGGGCGGGGGCGATTGAGGCGTCAGTCGGGAGGCGTAAGAAGGGAGTCGGAAGACGCGTAGCGGAAAGCTCTTAGCACGTCATTTCCGCCTTGGCGCACTGCTGTCCGGAACATTTCCGAAGCCTCGGCGAGAAGACCCGTCATGAGCCCTTGGTCGTTCTCGCGAACCTCCCCTTCTCGTCATTCCCGCGCAGGCGGGAATCCAGTCAATTGCGGCTTTTGGCGCGGCTTTCCCTGCATATCGAAGTGGAAGCGTGGCGCAAGAGTGCTTGCCAAGAGCCTTGTTTAACTGGATTCCCGCCTTCGCGGGAATGACGAAATGAGTAGGTCGTAGCGTGCTCGCAAATTTGAGTCAGTCGCACAGCGCGAAGTGCGAAAGACAAAGCATGACAACTACTTAGATGGGCACACACGAAACGTTCCGGACAGCATTGCGCGTAGGCGGGAATCCAGTTCTTCCTTTTCTCTTTTGTGGCGCGGAATCTAGAGCAAGAACTGGATTCCCGCCTACGCGGGAATGACGAAGCTGGTAGGCTCTTCCCGCTCACCGCTCACCGCTCACCGCTCACCGCTCACCGCTCACCGCTCACCGCTCACCGCTCACCGCTCACCGCTCACCGCTCACCGCTCACGCACGGCATGAACTCACCGTCCATCTTTCCCGCCCTCACGATTCTGCTGGTCCTCGCACTGCTTCCGGTCGGGCGCAGTTCCGAGGCGCCGCTGATTATTGCTGCCATTGCTGGCATCGTGATGTGCTGGCGCGAGCGTGAGATGTTCTGGGCCAATCCAGGTGTGCGTTTAAGCGTTGCCGTTTTCGCCTGCTACTGGCTGGCTGCACTATTTTCCGCACCAGTTGCCATCGCGCCCGGAAAAACCTGGAGCACAGTCGGCGTATTGCTGCGATTTCTCCCGTTTGCCTTGTTTGCGTCGATCAGCTTGCGTGACACGACGGTGTGGGCGCGCATGCAAACCGCGATCGCTGCAATCGTGGTCCTGTGGTTGCTCGATGCGTGGGTGCAGATCTTCACTGGTTACAGCGTGGCGGGCGCGGTGGCGAGCGATCGTCTATCCGGAATATTCGGTGCCGGCAATTTGAAGCTGGGGCCGGTGCTGGCGGTGTTGTCGCCGTTCGTGTTCCTCGCCGCGCGCCAATGGCTGGGCTGGCGCGGTTTGGCGTTGGCTTTCGTATTTCAATTGGTACCGATCCTGCTCGCCGGTTCACGCGCGGCATGGCTTATGTATGCGCTGGTCGTGGTGGTGACGCTCTGGCGCGAGACGCGTGCGCCGTTGCGTTTCGCGGCGTGGGCTGTGGCCACGCTGGCCGTCGTTGCCTTGGCGGGTGGCGTGGCCTTGCACGACTCTGGTGCGTTCGACGCACGCGTGCAGCGCAGTTTGCAGGTGTTGCAAGGCACCGAGCACAGCGTCGACGTCGCCAGCGCCGGTCGCCTGCGTATTTGGGGTACCGCGTTGCGCATGGCGGTTGCACACCCGCTTGTTGGCGTCGGTGTACGCGGCTTTCGCTATGCCTATCCGGAATACGCCCAGCCCGGGGACAATTTCGTCGATCCAAAAACCGACGAAGGCGCGTTTCATGCGCATCAGATCGTTCTGGAAGTGGTGAGCGAAACCGGCGGCGTTGGACTCGTTCTGTGGATCATTGGTGCCTTCTACGCGATCCGTGCCTGGCGTCGTGCAACTCTCGTTGCGCGTGAACGCGCGAGCACGCCAGGGCTCGCGCTGATTGCGATGACGTTTCCGCTGAACACGCACTTGGCGTTTTATGGAGCTTGGTGGGGATTGTTGTTCTGGTTCCTGCTGGCGCTGTATTGCGCGGCGCTCGCACCCGACGCTAACCGCTCGGCATCCATTTGATTTGATGCCAAGAGTGGTCGGTGGGATGGGTGCCGCTGCGCGCAAACCATGGTGCCTGCCAAATTTGAGTATTTGCTTCGTAACGCGGGGAAAGTTTATTTCATTGGGATAGGTTCTACGGCTTCACGACAGCGGCGTGGCCCGGAACCTTCTCGATCGCGCGGATTTGTTCCAGGCCGCGGCGCGTGAATGGGCTTGCTTCGCCCCATTTGCTTTT
>JBDTLA010000173.1:0-2347 GCA_039935035.1 Rudaea sp.
TGCGTCCGGTCGAATGTGCCGTCGCATCGCTCGGATCGATTTCGCTTTCGCGCTTCAATCCTTGCGGCGTAAATTCGTAAAACCACGCGAACGCCAGCCAGAACGGAAAGCCGATGATGGCGGCGATAACGAACCAGCGCACGATCCAATCCGGCGCGCCAAATGCTGGCCCGAGTTGCGCGATACCTTGTGCCAGCGCCCACACCGCTGCCGCGTAGAACGCACCCGCGCGCAACACATTGCGGCGCTTGAGTTCTGCGAAGAAGGACGGTTTGGCGCTCATTTTTCCCCTTGTTTCGAATCAATAACCTTGCTGCTCGAATACCAGTTTGTATGCACAGCTTACTTGCTTGCGGCAGATGACGAAGTTGACGCATTTGCGGACGCACGACGCGCATCGACTTCATCCGGTGTTGGCAGGTTGAGTTTCTTCAACAGCGCGGCCAGCCGCGGATCGCTGCGGAGCTTCGGGATGAGATAGGGTTGCTCGTAGATGCTCGCGACGCCAGGGTCGCGGACGTCGAGCCCGCGATTCAGCCATGAGAATGCTTGGTCGTTGTCGCCGCGCAAGGCGAAAATCATCGCGATGTTGCTCGGGTCGAACCCGCCATCGAGACGGATTTTTTCGTCCAGCTCCGATTGCCCCAGCGCATCGTCACCGCGCACGAAATGGATCAGGCAAAGCGCCCAGCGGCGGTTCGCATCCTGCGGTTCGGTTTTGGCAACTTGCAGCGCTTTGTCCGATTGTCCGCGTTCAAGAATTGCGATTGCCAGATAGGCGCGAAACGCCTCTGCAGCGGGTTGCAAGTCGATGGCGCGCTGCAGTTCGGCTTGTGCCGGGTCGAACTTTTCCATCGCCAACAGAAATTGACCGGTGTAGAAATGGTAGGACGCGTTGAGAGGTTCGAGCTTCAAAACGTTCCGCATCATCGCCACGCCTTCATCGAGACGACCGAGGCAGGCGGTCACATCCGCCAATTGGTAAAGGATTTCAGGATCCGAGGGATCCAGCGCGACCGCTTTTTTCAGCGTCGCCTCGGCAGCCGGGTAGTCGATATCCGACCAGGCCTGATTGATCCCGAGCGCACCCCATGCGAGCGCAGAATCCGGCGCGAGTTGCACAGCCTTTATGGCACTCGCGCGCGCCTGCGCACTGGCGACCTTGCGTTCGTCTGCACTCGCCACCCAATCGTTGAACCATTGCTGCGCGATCGCCAGACGCGCATACGCCGTGGCGTACTTGGGTTCGAGCGTGATCGCGCGTTGATATTGTTCGACGGCCAAAAGGTAATCGGCCTTGTTGCGATGCGCGGCCAGCGACACGCCCTTGAGCAACGCGTCGTAAGCGTCGAGATTACCGTTTGGCGGTCGGTCGGCAGCTTTGATGGGCTTGCCGAGCAGGGTGATTTTCAATGCGTTGGCCACCGACGTGGCGACGTCGCTCTGCACCGCAAATACATCCTTCAACTCGCGATCATAGGTCTGCGACCACACTTGGCTGCCATCGCTGGCCTTGATCAACGAGGCGACGATGCGAATCTGATTGCCCTGCTTGCGTACCGTGCCTTCCAGCAACGTCGTCACGCCAAGCTTCGCGCCAATGCCGGCGGTGTCGTCCTGTTGGCTACCGCGAAACTGGAACGAGGAATTTCGACCAATCACCTTGAGCTCGTGCAGCTGCGCAAGCGCCGCGATCAATTCTTCTGAAAGCCCGTCGGAGAAATAATCCTGCTTCGGATCGCCACTCTCGTTGAGCAGTGGCAGCACGGCGATGGACTTGTCGAGAACTCCGCTTGCAACGATCGCCGACGCATCCTTATGCAGCACAAACTGGTTGGTCAGCAACAACACCACAGCGAGGCTGAGCACCGCGATGATCCAGCGATCCATCTTCTTGCCGGTCTCGCGTGTGACCGACGCATCGGTCTCGATCTCACTCTCGCGCTGGATGCCGTGCGGCGTCCACTCGTAGAACCACGAGAACGCCATCGCGAACGGGAAACCAATCGCCGCAGCGATCACGATCCAGCGCACGACCCATTCGGCGATATGGAAGAACGGAAATACTTGAGTGGCGATCTGCACAATCAGCCACGCGCTTGCTGCATAGAACGCCGCCGCGCGCAGCACATTGCGGCGCTTTAGTTCGGCGAAAAATGTAGGCTTGCTCATGGCGTCGTTTCTTTTACTGAACGATACGGCAAGTTCATCTTTGCCAGCACTGCCTTGAACCTTGGATCGCTGCGCAATGGATCAAAGGCGCGTTCCACCAGGAAAGTACTGAATATGCTGTTGCGCTTGACCGCGAAGATTTCCAACTGGTCCAGCGCGCGACCATGTTCGCCGA
>JBDTLA010000174.1:0-10291 GCA_039935035.1 Rudaea sp.
GTCCACAACAGGGCCAACACGGTGAAGACCAGGTGCAGTGCGTCGGCAAACCACGAGAACCAGCCGGTCAGGAAATGAAAACGCTGGCCAAGTGTCAACGGCCCGCGGTCAGTCAGCCAGTGCCAGCGCGCTTTCAGGATTTGCATGGCGCCGAAAGCCCAGCGGTAGCGTTGCGATTTGTACGCGGTGAAATCCGCCGGCGTCAGGCCGCGGCCCATTGGCTCGTCGACGTAGATGGTGTCGTAGCCGGCGTGCATCAGGCGCAAGCCAAGTTCCGCGTCTTCGCAGATCGTCCATTCCGACCAGGCGCCGGTGGCTTCCAGCGCACCGCGGCGAACCATCGTCATCGTGCCGTGCTGAATGATGGCGTTACGCTCGTTGCGATGATGCATGCCAATGCGGAAGAAGCCGTCGTATTCCCAGTTGGTCATGCTGCGGAACGCGTTGTCTTCCCAGTCGCGGTGCGCCTGCGGGCACTGCACCACCGCGACCTTTGGGTCAGCGAAGTAGCCGGTCAGCGCCTTGAGCCAGTCCTGGCGAACGACGTAATCGGCATCGACCACGGCAATCACGTCGGCGCGCGGGTCGGTTTGCTTCAAGCCAAAGTTCAGTGCGCCGGCCTTGAATCCGGGCCACGGGTTCAAGTGGAAGAAGCGGAATCGCGAGCCGAGATTTGTGCAGTATTCCTCGACCGGTTTCCACACTTCGTCGCGCCGGGTGTTGTTGTCAATCACCACGACTTCGAAATTCTCGTAATCCAGTGCAGCGAGTGAATCGAGCGTGAGCATCACCATTTCCGGCGGCTCGTTGCAGCAGGCCAGATGAATTGAAACGAATGGTTGCGGATCACCAGGCGCGGGCGCGAGCAAGGCGAATTCGCGCAGCCAGCGTTTGCGCCAAAGCACTTCGGTGAACTCGAAGCCATTGATCAGCGCGATCAGCACGATCGCGAACTGCGCCGGAGCCAGGATCGACAACATGACCCAGTCGACTGGGTCCAGGTAGAACGCGTACGGCAGCGTTGCCAGCCACACGAGCAAGGAAGCCGACAACTGGATGAGCACGCAGAAAAACACCAGTCCGGTGACCTTGAAGCGCATGAAATGGCGTGCAAACCAGAACATCGGCAGCAGCGCGATCAGGCACGATATCACTGCCTTCCACGGCCATGCCGGGTCTTCGATAACGGTTCCCGTCATCGAAAATTTCGGCTGCCGGTCAGCGCCGAATATGCCCCAGTACGCACCGACGCGATGCTCGAACGCCTCTTTCCATGGCTGATCGAATGCTTCCATGATGTAGTAATCGAAGTTGCGCTGGCGCGCGACATTCAGCCATTGGCGGATGAATAGCGCTTCATCAGCAATCGACGCATTGGCACCCTTGATGCGATCGCCGGAAGAAGGCCAGCCAACTTCGCCGATCACGATGTGCTTGCCCGGAAATGCGCTTTGCAACTGGTAATAGCGCATCAACACCTGCAAACCAATGGCGTCCTTGCGCGGATAGCCTTCCCAGTACGGCAGCAGATGCACGGTGATGAAATCGACGTGCTGGGCCAGTTGCGGATATTTCAGCCAGATATGCCACGGCTCGGCGGTGGAGACCGGCACCTTGACCTGGGCGCGCACGCGATCGATGTAACCGATCAGCGAGGTTACCCCCATGTCGTTACGCAGCAATACCTCGTTGCCGACGATGAGGCGCTTGATGTTGTCATTCTTGCGCACCGAGTCGATGAGTGCGGCGATTTCGTCTTCGTTGTGCTGGTCGCGATGGTCGAGCCAGGCACCGGCCATGACGGTCATGCCGTATTTTTTCGCGATCGCGGGAATTGCAGGATTTTCCAGCGCCGCGTAGGTGCGCAGCCGATCGCTGTGCCTGGCCATCAGCTTGATGTCGTTGTCGACTTCGCTCAGGGTCGGATAGATACCCTTGTTCGGATCCTGATAGCGCTGGTACGGCGCATAGGCGAAGCCACCCAGCTTGCCGCTCCAGTTTGGCGGCTGGGTCGGCGGATTAAGCAGCTTCCACAACGCAAAGTTGAGTCCGGCCACCACCACGCTGAGCAGCAGCGCGCGCCAGAATGAAGGTTTGGTGGCAATGGAAGAATTTCTACTCAAGGCGGATTCCGGCGGATCGGTTCAACCGCTAGCGAGCAGTCGTGAAGTGATGTCTGGGCAGGATAGCGTAGTGGGGTAGGGAGCCGGTAGCGAGGAGCGGGGGAGCGTGGAATCGGTAGCCGGTGACGGGGTGATGGGCAGCATAATAGATCCGTCATTCCCGCCTACGTGGGAATGACGAGCCTTTGACTTTCCCGAGTCCCGAGTTCCATTTTCGGGCTACCGGCTACCGGCTACCGGTTTTGCGCGCAATTTCCCGATCGCAACCGGCACCAGCGCAAGCAAGCCCATTGCCACCAGCGGAATGATGACGGCGGGATCGGAGAACAGGTTCAGGCCAACTTCGCGATTTTCACCGATGTTGCGAGCCAGGGCCGCGCCGAGTGCGGATTCGATGCCCGTCATCAGCGTTCCACCACTGGCCGTGGCGAGCAGGAACAACCAGAAGGGGCAGCGCAACCACGCCAGCCCGACGGTGACGCCGCCGAACGGGAAGAATGGCACGAGACGCAGGAAAAACGTGTAACTGTGCGGATGCGCGTGGTAGCCGCTGCGCAGGCGACCAACCAAACCCGGCGCGTCGACGCCATCGTGATCGCCGAAGGCGTGACGGCTGGCGAGAAACAGAATCGTTGCACCCAACGTGACGCCGATGCTCGACAACAGCGTGCCGATCCACGCGCCGAACAGCATGCCACCGGCGAATATCAGCACGATCACCCCGGGAATACCGGTGGAAATGGCCAGCGTCGTCGCGACGATGTGCGCTGCGCCAGCGAAAATCGGATGCAGCCCGATCTGGGTTTGCAGGCTGGCTTGTTCCACCGCCAGCGTATCCGGGCGAAAACGATTCAGCGTACCGGAAGCAAGCAGGGCGATGCCGAGTGCGATCAGCACGAGCAGCGGCAGGAAGGAACGAAATCGACGCATGACGGACCCGGTTCAAATGCGAAGGCCGGCTTGCGCCGGCCTTCGCGATTGTTGCAGTTTACACCGCGAACATCAGCGGCACGTATCGCCCTCGTAGCCATCGGCGAAGATGCGATCGACGGCTAGCGTGAGCACTTGGCCATCGTGATCGGCGCTGCGTGCCGGCGTGTTGGGATCGGTCACTGCCGAGCCTGCTTCCGACGTATCGGCATTGCCGTGCGCATTATGCAGGCTGACGAAATCCGTCCAGGCGACACGCGATAGTAGCGAGTGGTCCAACTCCTGCACGTAACCGTCGAACGAGAACGAATAGCGCGTCGCCGCGGCGGTGGTCAGGCCGGCATCGCAGAATGTCGGCGTGGTAATCGGCGCTTCCCAGTCTGTGTTGTCTGCCTGCACGGCGGTGCCCTTGATCTGGCCAGTCACGTCGGTATAGCCGTCGGTGAATTCGTAGGCGTTGTAGTCGCCAACCACCACGATCGGCACGCTGCCATCGGCTTTTGGCACGGTTTCGCCGGTGGCGCCCAAGGTTACGTGCGCATCCGGTGAGGTCAGCACAACATCGCTGCCGCTACCGGTCTGCCACGCTTGCACGATTGCGCCGACGTATTGCGCCTGTTCCAAGCGCTTGCGGCGCACGCGCGCTGCGGTATCGACACCGCTGAGCGAGCGACTGTGGATTACCAGCACGGCAAAGCGTTGCCCAGCGAAGCTCGCATCAAGCAGCAATGGCGGGCGATCGTTGAGCAGACACGACGAGCCACTGCTGCAGCCATCGTCAGTCGTCGTGCCCATACCGATCTGCGTCACCGAATTCACGGTGACGTCGCTGCGCACGAGGAAGCCGACATCGATGCCGCCAATGTCGTTGCCTTCATCGAGATATGGCGTGTAGCTCAGGCTTGGGTCGTCGGTGTTGATCTGGGTTGCGAGCGATTGCAGCGTTGCCAGATTTTCGACTTCCTGCACGCCAACTACGGCCGGCGCCTTGAGCACATTGCGCACCTGCAATGAGAGCTTCGACAGGCGGATGGCGAACTGCGCCGGGGTTTCGCAAGTGTCATTTGTGCCTTGGATGGCACAATCGTCTGCGCTGCCCGGGTCATTCACGTCGTTGAAGAAATGCAACGTGTTTTGTGAAGCAATGGTCAGCGTGCCGGCAGCCGGATCGGGTACCGGTTGTACCGTATTCGGTGCCGAGCCGACGGTGCTGAGGGTTACCGGATACAACTCGTACGCACCCTGATAATCGCTGACGATGGCCGTTGAGGTGAACTGCTGGCCGGCATCAAAGACTTGTGCGGGCGGCGCGCCAACAAGAGATTTCGGATAGAACTCGATGATTTCCGGATCGCCGTCCCAGATCGGTCCCGTGTAGCCAGGGACGTTCGCGGGATAGGCGATGCCAGACTCGCGGAACGGTCGTGGTGCGTTGTTCACCGTGGCGTAGAAAAATCCCGGTGTGCCCGGATGCGTACCGTCCGCGGCAAAGCCACCATTGGTCGCGCCGACAACCACGCCATCGACTTGAACCAGCATGCTTTCCAGACATTCCCAGTTGCCTTCTGCCACCGCGTTGGGATTGCTGCTGGAAAGTGAGCCCTGGCAATAATGCGTGGTCGGATTGGGCGAAGGCAGTGAGATATCCAGCACCATTGGCGTGATGGGAGCGCCGGCCCCGGTCATCGTCACGGTTGATCCGGAATTGAATTCCGTGGTGCCGTTGAACTCGGACAGCGAACCAGTCACCGTGACGATATCGCCTACGGCAACTAGCGGTGCGCTACCCGTGTAGACGTAAATACCGTCGGACGTATCCGGATTACCGTCGCTGGAGCCAGGTGGATCCTGCATGTAGAACCCGTTGGTGGTTAATACGGTTACCACGCTGCCGCCAGCGGTGGTTACGGTTTGGCCAACATAAGGCGATGCATCGCCGTTGCCCTGGATCGCGCCGATGGTCAACACGGGAATATCGTCGTTGACGATGGTGCCGGTGCCCTGCGCGCTGATGGTGGTGACGCCGGTGCCGACAATATTGCTGACATTGGCGTAAAAGATCTCGTTGGGTTCAGGCGTGGTATCGCCATTTACAAGCACGGCGAACAAATAGGTTGTGTTGCCTTCCGCAATGGTTTGCCCGGTCAGTGTCCGGCCCGTG
The DNA here is from genome assembly GCA_039935035.1 of Rudaea sp. GTDB lineage: Bacteria > Pseudomonadota > Gammaproteobacteria > Xanthomonadales > Rhodanobacteraceae > Rudaea. Next base: position 5,215 of record JBDTLA010000174.1, read on the forward strand.
TAATCGTTGTCTGCTGTCGTAGCGGTATTGTCGGCTGTAGCGATATCGAACGTTACGCCGCCAACGGGCGCGGGCGCGGACAGAGTGACGGTAAAGTCAAAACTCGTGGTACCACTGTTGCCTTCATTGTGACTGACGTTGTCGATGCTCAGGGTGATGCCGCTAGCGCCGCCACAGCTGTGGGTCGTGGTTGCGCTATTTCGTGGCGTGGGTGCCGCGATGGTGAAATCAGCGATGTTGTTGTCCGTATCATCACAGCCGCTGGTGTTGCGGATTGCCGCGGTTGTGTTGCTCGGTGCTGCCGTCGGGTTGGTTTCTGAACAATTTGCTGCACCGTAACCGACGAAATCCTGCACGCTGGCACCCGTGGCGCAATTGCCGCTCAAGGCCGTCGTGCTACTTACCAACGCAACCTTGCCTTTGGTGCCGGACAAGTTGAGCGTGCCCGTCGCATCAGCTGTAGGCAGTGCCGCCCCAACGGCCCCACCGCTCGCACCTTGAATCAGGAAATACTGACCAGGTTGAAGCATGCCGCCAGGCACGGTCAAGCTTGGGGTCAGGTTGGTGGTCAACCAGGCGGTGCCGGCCGACGAGGTGTATTGAACGGACCAGCCCGTTATATCGACGGCGACGCTGCCGCGATTGAAGATTTCGATGAAATCGTTCTGATACTGGGCGGAAGTATTGCCACCACCGCCATAAACCTGGCTGATGACCACTTGCGCCTGACTGGCTGTAGCCAGCGCGAGAAACGCGAATCCGAGAATGAATCTAAGAATATTTCTTGACATGGCAAACCCCGTGGCTGGACCGTGATACGACGTAAAGGATTGAGTTCGACTGGCTTTCTCGACAACCGGAAGTCGAACGCGCACATCGCGATCCAGACAAGCCGTTGTTTTGTCCACCCCTCACGAAAGTTTCGGTTCGTCAGGGTCGACGTGAGTGTTTGGGAACTCCGTCGAAAGACCACTCTACATCAACTTGAGCGGGCGATGTCTGAACCGCGGTTCATTAAGTAATGTCGACGGTAATGCGGCCGGGCCTGCTGCGCATCCAGGGCAATGCGGCGTATTTCTCGGCAATCCAGACGGGCGTGCGGAAAGGCAAATCCAAATCGATTCCATGACCCACAGTTCAAACTTCCGGCGCGTCTTGCATCAAGATCCATTCGTGTGCTGATGGCATAACCACTGGTCAGCTTATTGCTGCTTCATTCCGGACTTCCACGCATACACCGCAGCCTGCGTGCGATCGGCAACCCCGAGTTTCCCCAAGATGTTGCTCACGTGGGTTTTTACGGTCTTGTCGCTGATGCCAAGACGCGTGCCGATGGTGGCGTTGTTCAAACCTTCAGCCATTTGCGCGAGCACTTCGCGTTCGCGTTCGCTGAGCGTAGCCAACAACTCCGCGCCCGGTGCGGGACCGTGTCCACGTAGTGCGTCCATCAAGTATCCGGCCACGCGCGGGTGAAGGACCGCTTCGCCTTGCGCGGCTTTGCGAATGGCATCGGCCAGGCCGTCGGCATCGATATCCTTGAGCAGGCATGACAGCGCGCCTGCTTGAACCGCTGCGATAATTTGGCCGGCATCATCGAACGATGTCAGCACGATCACCTGGGTCTGCGGACTGGCCGCTCGGATCGCACGCGTCGCGGCAATACCACCACCGGGCATGACCAGATCGACCAGCGCGACTTGTGGTTTGGTGCTGGCGCAGATTTGGGTCGCGCTTTGCGCGTCATCTGCCTCGCCAACGATACGCAGGTCGGCATGGGTGTCCAGGAACGCACGGATGCCCTGGCGTACCATCACATGATCGTCTGCAATGACCAGGCTGATTGGGGAATTGCTCATGCTGGTTCGCTCTCGGGGATGGAAAAACTGACGCTGACGCGAGTTCCACGATCGCGTTCGCTGGAAAACTCGAAGCGACCATCAGGTAGCGATTGCGCACGTTCGCGCATGTTGCCCAAGCCCATGCCGGGTTGCGCTGCATCGCCACCGCCGCGACCATTATCCACAATCTGCATCACAATCCGGTTGCCATCGCGACGCAAATTCACTTCTGCGCGATCCGCGCCGCTATGGCGCAGCACGTTGGCCAGTGCTTCGTCGGCGATGCGCAGCAACGCTTGCTCATGCGCATCGGTCAGGTTCGCAACACTGCTCAATTCCAAACCCACGGGCACTCCGCTGCCTTGCGACCAGCGTTGCACACGAAGGCGCAAGCGTTCGACAAACGGTTGATTGCGGTCGGGCGCTTTCAATTCGTCGAGGATATGCGCCAGATCGTGCTGCATTTGCTGGCTCAATTGTTCGGCCTGTAGCACGCGCTCGCTGGCAGCATGATCGCCGAGGAGGCGGCGTGCCGACGCCAATTGCAGGTTCAGAGCGAACGCTTTTTGCTTGACGGTATCGTGCAGGTCGCGCGCCAGGCGCTGACGCTCGGCGAGCGTGGCCAGTTGTGCGCGCGAGCGCAGCAGGGTTTTCAGCTCCAGCGCCATGGCGTCTAGCAAAGCGGACAAGTGACCCAGTTCATCGCGCGAAGGGTCGTCGATGCGATTGCTGAAATCGCCGCGGCTCCACGCCGTCGCTGCCTGCGCGACGCGGTTGAGTCGGCGCGTCACCCATGTGGCGAGGAAAAACGACGAGGCAATGCCGAAGATCAACAGATAGCCGAGCACGATCGGCCATTCCAGACTCAAGTCCAGCAGAAAACGGTGCCACGGCACGGGCAGGCGCAGCTCGACCACGAGATAACCGCGCAGGCTGCCGTCGCTTGCGCGCACCGCGGCGATCGCACGACGAATCCGATAAGGCGAATCCGCAACCGCAATCAACTGCGGTGTGGTTGCGCGCAAGGCATCGTTCAATTGCGCCGAGCCGGGCGACGGCACTTGCAACTGCCAGTCCGCACGCTCGGGCGCATGCGCGAGCACGCTCCCATCCGGTGCGAGTATTGCGGCCGCCAACGGATCGGCCGACAGCTCGACAAGAATGTACGACTCCTGCGCAAGCAGGCCACCACGCGGGCGCTGCAGGCGCAGCACCAGCGCCTGCGTCCAACTGGCCAACGCCTGGGTTTCGTCGGCGCGTTCGCGCGGCCACGACGCAGCAAGATCCGTCGCGGCTAGTCGCGTGGCCTGTGTCAGCGAACCGTTTTCAACCCCCGACATGAAGCGGTTGAACTCGAACACCAGAATCCCCGATTCCACCAATAGCAGGCACGGCAGCGAGAGCAGCACGTAGAACAACGTGAGCTTGAACATCAATCCGCGAAGTTGCGGGCGCAGCGGTTTCATGCGGTGGGTCGCGGCGTGGGTGAGCGTCAAGGATAGCGGGTCGTTAGGCGGCGAGGCGAGGCGGCGGTAGCGGGACTCGGTGGCCGGGGCTCGAGACTCGGCACTCGGGACTCGTAAAATCAACGGCTCGTCATTCCCGCGTAGGCGGGAATCCAGTTCCTTCTTTTGCCTTTCGTGTAATTGAATCAAGAGCAAGAACTGGATTTCCGCCTCCGCGGGAATGACGGTTCCTTCATTTCTTTCTCGATTCCCGATCCCCGAATCTCGCCACGCGCCCCGGCAGTGACGACGTTCCAGCTTTTACGAATCCCGAATCCCCAATCCCGGCTCTCGATCCAATCCTAGATCTCAATCAAAACTCTATTGCGGCCCCCACGTAATACGTACGCCCCAGCGCCGGCTCAATGCCGCCGGAGAAGAACACGCGCGAGTAATACGTTTTGTCGGTCAGGTTCGAGATGCCGCCGAGCAGGCGCAGTTGCGGCAGGATCCAGTAGTCGGCGGAAAGGTCGGCGACGGTGTATTGCGGAACCTTGGCCGGGGTGAGAAACGGGTTGCCGGCGGCATGGTTGGAGTCGGCGTAGTACTGGCTGCCAACCGATACGGCTGAAAGCGCGACTTTCAGTTTCTTGTCCTGGCGATAGGTCACGCCGGCGCGGGCCAGATAGCGTGGCGAGAACGCCGGCGTGTTGCCGAGATTGGCCGGATTGATGGTGTGGGTAAATGTTGCGTTGAGCAGGCTAAGGTTGGCGAATACCGAAAAGTGCTCCGCGCTATGCGGATCGCGCGCGGCGAGGAAATCGTAATCGATCTGGCCTTCAAATCCGCGATGGCGGGTATCGCCGGTGTTGACGTTGATAGTGTTGCCCGGCGGTGCATTCGGAATCTGCTGCGACTCGATGCGATCCTTCACATTCACCTGGAACACACTCGCGTCGTAGAACAAACCGGGCAGCGGCGTGCCGTGAACACCAAGTTCGTACGACAGCACATGGGTGGGATCAGGGTTGTTGAGCGCGCCGGCTGCGGTGTTGCCGAAGGGCGAGGCGATATCGAAGTAACGCACCGGGCGCCAGCCTTGCGACACGCTGAAATAGCTTTCGTTGAGATGGCCGAAATCATTGCCGACGCCGATGCCGAACAACGGCACGTTGTGGCTGACCGAGCGATCGACCAGGTCGCGCTGCAGAAACGGGGGCTTGATCGTCTCATCGATATTCACGCGTTCGCGCTCCAGGCGCACCGACGGCACGACATGCCAACGATTCGGCAGGCGAAACACGTTTTCCGCAAACACCGCGCCGTAATCGGTGGATCGCGCCTGGCGCAACTTGGCGCAATTGACGTCGGCGAATCCGCCGCAGGGGTTGCCGTGGCGATCATACTGCCCGGAATCGAGACCGGTATTTTCCCATTGCCGGAATGGCGCGTCGGCGTGATACAGCGTGGTGCCGATGGTGAACGCGTTGCCTTGGCCCCAGTGATGCACCATTCGAGCGTCGATTCCAGTGAAGCGGAATTGTTCGTCCTGTAGCGTCGCCGTCGTTGGCGCGGGGCCGCGATCCTGCGAGCGCGAAGCCTGATCCTGATAACCGATCCATGCTTTGGCGAAGAGTTTGGTATTTTCGTCGAGCTGCCGATCATGGCTCAGGCTCAGCACGTAGCGATCCGTCCACAGGCGATCGTAGGGCGTGGCCGTGGTATCAGGATTAGTGCTGTATTGCGGATACGTCAACAAGCCGGCGTTGCCGGTATTCAAATCGTATGCGTGGA
>JBDTLA010000175.1:0-4313 GCA_039935035.1 Rudaea sp.
ATCACGCTCGTAGTTCCTGAATTGGCGACGGTACTGAGGAGCAACGTCGGGAATGATTGGCCGCTGTCGTGCGAATACAGTACGTCGACGCTGGCGCAACTGACCGGCGCTGCCGTTGTGTTCGCCACATTCCAGATGACCTCCTGGTTTGAGCCCGCCACCCATGCGGCCGCGGCCGTCGGTGTGGTGACGAGAAACGGGCCGGCGTCGGCGCGAACGTGGACGACCATGTCGTCGCTCGCCGTAGCGCCACCGTCCGGATGATTGTCACGCACGGTCAGTCGGAACTTGAGGTCGCGCGTGGTCGTGGCCCACGTCTCGCCGGGGATGTCGCCACCGACGGGAATATCCGTGTTCAAATTGTGCGTGAGGATGCGCGCGAGTTCCGGTACGAGACGGCTTGGCAGCGTGGTTGGGTTAAAGGAGCGGAATAGCGCACGCCAACCATTGTCGGATTCAGGTGGCGCGGCCGTGCCCGTGTCCATTTCTTCCCAGGCATAGGTCAGGGTATCGCCGTCGACATCCGTGGCACTGCCGACTAATTCAAACGGCGTCTGCATGGGTATGGTAAAATCCGGTCCGGCATCGACCAGCGGAGCGCTGTTCATCGGGGTGGTCGTGGTGCCGCAAGCGCCGCCGCCACCGGCCAGGCGCGTAACGATCGGCGCCAAACTGATGGCATGGAAATACGCATCCGAATGTCGCTGCAGATTGGAGGGTGCGCAGATACCGGCATAGGCCATGATGGTGGAACCGCTGCCCGGTTCGGTAGCTTGCGCGCCGGCGCGATTGCCGCCGCCGCACGATCCGCTTTGGGAATTGAAACTGTGATTGGCGCCCATCTGATGGCCCATCTCGTGCGCGACGTAATCGACCCAGAAGGCATCGCCGATCGGGTTGGGCAAGCCGGTGACACCTTGGGCCTTGCTAAGGTTTTTACATGCGACACCGAGATCGGCGACGCCACCACCCCCCGTGCTGAACACATGGCCAAAATCGTAGTTCCCCGAACCGATGACGCTGTCAATGTTCGCCTGATTCTCGCCAAGCATCGCCGCGCCGTTGTCGTTGCTGTAGGGATCGGTGGTTGCGTTTGTGTAGACGAGCAAATCATCGTTGGCCACGATCTGGAATTGCACGGCGAAGTCGGTAAGGTAAATGCCATTGACTCGATTGATCGCCTGCACCATTGCGGCCATCGCGCCGGCAACCGTGCCGCCGAAGATGGCGGAGTACTCGCCGGTCGCAGCCAGGGCGAGGCGATAGGTGCGCACCGTGGCACCCGTGCTCGTCTGCGGTACGGGCGACGCCTGATCGCGACCGAGCAGGTTCGCAGGCGCGACTGCTGCCTGACCGACTACGCCGCAAACGAACGGCTGCGAGGACTTACCCATGGCTTCGCGGCGGAAACTGATGTAACGATCACCGTTGCCGAGCGCAGTCGGTTGCAGCATCGTCACGCTATTTGGCGCGCGGATCATCGCCGAAAACCCAAGCGGCGAATCGTCCATGCGCGCGGTGATTTCCGGATGGCCGGCCGCGTAACCGGCAAAACTGCGAATCTGCGGATATTTTTCAGCCAGTGCTGGTGCCATAACCTGAGTGCGCCACACCGCGAATGTCGTGGTGCTGCCATCGGGCATCGGTAGGTCGAGCATGAGTGGAGCCGCGCCGCTGCTTTCGTCGGCGGCGGTGTCGAGGTTCGTACGCAGCACATCCAGGTTCAGGTCAAGCGCGCGGTACTCGTGCAACGGCGCGTCGAGCATGCGCGTGTCTTGGTTAACCTGCGCGACGCGGTTCTGCCATGCTGAAACATTACCAAACGCGGCCGGTGCAGCCAGCGACAAAAACGCCATGATGATGGCGCGGCCTGGCCGTTGCCGATAATACTGGCAAGAAATGTTGCGCATGATCAATTCCCAGAAATTCAACGCGTAATCTAGCCCAAAACGCGAAATATCGCATTTATGGTAGCAACCTGTTTGTTGCTGCCAACGTCCGTTTTGCATCCAGAAGCATTGACGGCGCCGCCGCCTTCGCTCTGGCACACGCGCCGCGCAGCGTTGCGCTGCTGCAAACATTCGACCGGAAATTATATCGGTCGAGCGCTGCGCAAATAGTTGTTGCATCATAGTGTCGCGTTGAACTACGCATAGCCGAGGCAAAGACATGGCAGACGACAGCAACAAAGGCGTGCGCGGAATCAAGCCCTACACCTGGCCTGCCGGTGGTTGGGGCTCGCTGCGCGCTACCGGGCGTGCGCTGAATCGCCAAGGCATTCTTCTCGACGGCGGTCGCACTCTGGGTCACCTCAACCAACCCGACGGGTTCGACTGCATGAGTTGCGCGTGGCCGGATCAGCATCCGGCACGGCACTTCGAGTTCTGCGAAAACGGCGCGAAGGCCGTTGCCTGGGAAGCGACATCGCATCGCGCGGATACCGCGTTCTTCGCCGCGCACACTGTCGAAGCGTTGTGGGGATGGCCGGATCACGATCTGGAAGATGCGGGTCGGTTGACCACACCACTGGCCTACGATGCGCAAACTGACAAGTACGCACCGATCGAATGGGACGATGCGTTTGCACGCATCGGCAAGATCCTGCGCGGGTTTGACCATGCCGATCGCCTGGAGCTTTACACTTCCGGTCGCGCGTCAAACGAAGCCGCGTTCCTCTACCAGTTGTTCGGCCGCCGCTTTGGCACGAACAACTTTCCCGATTGCTCGAACATGTGCCACGAGCCGACCAGCGCGGGCATGCCCAAGTCGGTGGGCGTGGGCAAGGCGACGGTTACGCTCGAAGATTTTGAAACCTGCGACGCGATTTTCTGCATTGGCCACAATCCCGGGACGAATCATCCACGCATGCTCGGTGTGTTGAGCACTGCGGCGCGGCGCGGTTGCAGCATCGTTGCGTTCAACCCGATGCGCGAACGCGGGCTGGAGCGTTTTGCCGATCCACAGAATCCGGTGGAGATGGCCACGCTCGGATCGACTGAATTAGCCAACCACTATTATCAGCTCAACATCGGCGGCGACGTCGCCATGCTCAAAGGTTTGATGAAGTCCCTGCTGGCCATGGATGACGCAGACGGCGGCAAGACGCTGGATCACGCCTTCATCGCCGAACACACCAACGGGTTCGCGCAACTCAAGGCCGATATCGAAGCCAGCGATTGGACAGACATCGAACGCGTGTCCGGACTTCCGCGCGCCGATCTCGAAGCGGCCGCGCGCGTCTACGCCGATGCAAAAAGCGTGATCCTTTGCTACGGCATGGGCATTACCCAGCAACGCCACGGCACCGCCAACGTGCAACAGATTGCGAACCTGCTGTTGATGCGCGGCAACATCGGCCGACCCGGCGCCGGCATGTCGCCGTTGCGCGGGCATTCCAATGTGCAGGGTGATCGCACGGTGGGCATCAACCATCATCCGTCGGATGAATTCCTCGATCGGCTCGGCGCCCATTTCCATTTCACGCCACCGCGCGAACCCGGCCACACCGTGATCGACGCCATTCCTGCAATGGTGCGCGGCGACGCGAAGGCGCTGATCTGCCTCGGCGGCAACCTGGCTGTGGCCGCGCCCGATCCGGCAACCACGTTCGCCGCGATGCGCGAACTGGAGCTGACCGTACACATCGCCACCAAACTCAACCGCACGCATCTCGCGCATGGCCGTGAATCGATCATTTTGCCGTGCCTGGGTCGCACCGAAATCGACCGGCAGGCGGGCACACCGCAACGCATTACCGTGGAAGATTCGATGTGCACGGTGCGCGAGTCGCGAGGTTCACGCGAACCGGGCTCGCCCGAATTGCGCTCCGAATGCGCGATCATCGCGGGCATCGCCAACGCCACGTTGCCCGACGGCGGCATCGATTGGAATTATCTGATTGGCGATTACGATCGCATCCGCGATGCCATCGCCGCCGTGCTGCCGGACATCTTCGCCGGGTTCAACGAACGCCTTCGCTTGACCGGTGATTTCTATTTGCGCAATCCAGCGCGTGAGCGCGAATGGCACACAGCCAGCGGCAAAGCCGAGTTCCTGCTCGCCGCGGGTCTGGCTGAGGAATCACATCGCAGCAATCCGGACATTCTCACCCTGACCACGATTCGCAGCCACGAACAATTCAACACCACGATTTATTCCAGCGACGATCGCTACCGCGGGGTGTTCGGGCGGCGCGATGTTTTGTTCATGGCACCCGGCGACGTGCATGCACGCAAGTTGGTGCCCGGGCAACGCGTGGTGGTCAGTGCGGCAGACAATGCTGCACGTCATATCGAATTGACCGTCGTGGTACG
>JBDTLA010000176.1:0-12700 GCA_039935035.1 Rudaea sp.
AATGGATTCCAGTAGCGGCTCGGATTCCATTCCACAAAACCCAGCAACCTGATGCGCGCGGTAATCCCTTCGCGCCGGGTTCGATGGGCTGAAGGAATTGCAAAGTTTTCACACGTGTCCGGCAAGCGTTGCGAGTAGACTGGCATCTGAATTGTTCTGGGAGGTGCCCGTCATGCGCAATCTGTTTTTCGGCCTTTTGTTGCTGCTACCACTGTCTGCGCACGCGGTATTTCTGGATTGCGTATTCTTCGATGGCATGGAAGATCAGGGCACTACCGATTCTGCAGCGCTCGCCGCGTTGCAGGTTCACAATTGCGCGCGCAAAACCGTGGATCCCGCCGCAAGTTCGCCGATTCCGTCATTGGTCTGGGATACGACGGTTGCCAGCACGGCACAATTATGGGCAAACGGATGTGTATATCAGCACGGTGGCCTCAATGGCTATGGCCAGAATCTTTATGTGGATGCAGGAGGCCCTACACCCTCGTTTGCAGGTGCGGCAAATTCCTGGGCTAGCGAACAACTCGACTACGACTACGCAACGAATACGTGTGCGGGCACTACGTGTGGGCACTACACACAAATGGTCTGGAGCACGACGACACAGCTTGGCTGCGGGCAAGCCTATTGCACGACGAACAGTCCGTTTGGCTCAAGTTTTCCGAACTGGAACTTCATCGTTTGCGATTACAATCCGCCCGGCAACTACGTAGGCCAGTACCCCTACTAAGGGGCGCTTTTCTGGCAGCAATTCGCGTTCGATTAGGTCCCTGTGACTGGGTCCCGGCCACTCCATGGCCAGGACGACTTTAATGCGCTATTCGCGCATTAAAGTCGATTTGCCGAACAGGCTTTGTACCAGGTCGACGGCAACTTTTGCGGTTTGGTTGCGGTTGTCCAGGGCTGGATTCAATTCCACGATATCCAGCGAAGCCAGGCGCCCGGTATCAGAAATCATCTCCATCACCAGTTGCGCCTCGCGATAGTTTGGGCCACCGGGAACGGTGGTCGCGACGCCGGGGGCAAGATCCGGATCGAGAAAATCCACATCGAAACTGACGTGCAGATGGGTGTCGCCGTCCAGGCCGTCGAGCGCTTCTTCCATCGCCCGCTTCATGCCAACTTCGTCGATGTAGCGCATGTCATAGATATCCAGCCCCGCATCGCGCACGAGTTTCTTCTCTCCTGCATCGACGGAACGAATGCCGATCTGGCGAATGCAATTGGCTGCAATGGCCGGAGCGCTGCCGCCCAGTTCGACCAATTCGCGCGGACCATGCCCGCACAGGCACGCCACCGGCATGCCGTGGATATTTCCCGACGGCGTAATTTCGGCGGTATTGAAATCCGAATGTGCATCCAACCACAACACGCGCAGTTTTTTGCCGGCCTTGCGGCAATGATTGGCAACTGCGGTAATCGAGCCCACGCCCAGGCAATGATCGCCGCCGAGCAGGATCGGCAAACGTTTTGCCGCCAGTTCCGCACTGACGGCACGCATGACCTCGCGGTTCCACTCGATGACTTGCTCCAGGTGCCGATAGCCGGCGCGCGGTGGCAGCCACGGATTCAACGGCCCGAACAGATTGCCGCGATCGGTCACTTCGAGACCACGCTCCTGTAGCGCTTCGGCGATTCCGGCCACGCGCAAGGCTTCCGGGCCCATCGACGCGCCACGGTCGCTGGCGCCGATGTCGGTTGGCGCGCCAATCAGTGAAACGGGAGGGAAATGTCGCATGATGTTCAATCCTCTAAGGCAAAACGTGACAGCTCGGGCAACTGCCCACTGCATGACCGATCAGGATAGCCGTTGCGCCGCGCAACCGCCAACTCAATCAACACAACCGAGGGTGCGAACGCTACAATCCAGTCGGTGATCTTTTTCAGTTTACGTTGCCGGTTCACGGCAACCCATCGCAATACACAGGAGCATCCCCGGTGAGCGGAATAATCGATACAGTCATGTCAAATCTTGGCGATGCACAAATTGCCGCAATAGCTGGACAACTGGGCACGGACCCGGCGCAGGCGCGCAGCGCAATCGAACACGCATTGCCGCTAATCGTCGGTGGCATGGCGCAAAACGCCAGCACCCCGCAAGGCGCCGAAGCGCTGCACAACGCGCTGGGCGATCATGCCGGCTCGGATATCGGCAGCATTCTCGGCAGCGTGCTCGCCGGCGGCGGCGGTGGCAGTTCGGGAATTGGGGGAGCAATACTCGGCCATATCTTCGGCAACAATCAGACCGCCGCGAATCAAGGCCTGGGCCAGGCCACCGGGCTGGGCACCCAGAATGCGGGCCAGCTGCTTGCGATCCTTGCGCCCATCGTCATGGGCATACTCGCCAATCATGCGCAGAACCAGAATCTCGGTGCTGGCGGATTAGGCGGCATGCTCGGCCAGGAATCCCAGCAAATTCAGCAGCAGGGCGGTCTGGCTGGTGGTTTGCTCAATGCCGTGCTCGGTCACAGCGGCGGCGGCAATCTGGATCTGTCTGGTTTACTCAAGAGTGCCGGCGGATTGCTCAGTGCGTTCACCAAACACTGATTCGGAATTGGCGATGGCCCGGGAAATTCGAGCCACGCCCGGCGCGTCGCAAGGTCGAGCCATGCGTGCATTTGCATGGCTGATGCTGGGCGCAATCGCAGCGCTTGGCGTTGCATCCGCGCACGCGGCCACGTACATCGTCAATGTTGGCGGTGGGCAGAACGTATACAGTCCGGCTTCGATCAGTATCAATGTCGGCGACACGGTGGCCTTCGTCAACAAGGGCGGTTACCACAATGCCGTTGCCGACGATGGTTCGTTTCGCTGCGCACGCGGTTGCGATGGTGATGGCAAGGGCGGCAGCGGCAGTGCGAGTAGTTCCAACTGGGTCGCCAGCGTGAAATTCCCGAAAGCCGGCAATGTTGGCTACTTCTGCGAAATCCATGGATCGCCGGGAGTCGGAATGTTTGGCGCGGTCATTGTGCGCGCCCCGCCTCCACCGACGCCGGTACCGATCGGCACCTTCGTGCTGACCCTGCTGGCCGGCGCAATTGTACTCACAGCGTTGATCGCGCGCAGCGTGCACCAGCGCGCGCGTCCCATCAAACCATGAATTGCATGTAGCCCGACGCCGGGTTGTAGTGCGACGAGTTGGAAAAGTTGCTCAGGTTCGGGAAGATCAAGCCAATATCGCTGGCACTCAAGCCAAACCAGTTGGCCAGGGTTGCCGCGTACTGATCCACCGATGTGGTTGGAATCAGTCGTCCGTTGCCGTCGCCCGAATCATTGAGATTGGGCGACGACCCGTAATTGCTCGAGGTTGGATTGAGCAGGCTCGGCATGACCACGCCGTAATTGGATGCTTGCCCGCTAAAGCCGCAACCGTTGCCATAGAACTTCTTGCCGGTTACCGCACCGCCGACGACGAAGTGATGACTGCCCCAGCCGTGATCGGTGCCCCCATCGTTGTTGGTCAACGTGCGACCGAAATCCGATGCAGTGAATGCGGTTGCTTTGCTCGCCAATCCGGTGCTGGCCAAGGCGTTGTAAAAGCCCGAGAGCGCTTTGGACAGCAGCGACAAGATATCCGAGTGCGAGGCTAACTCACCGTCATGCGTGTCGTAACCGCCAGCACTGACGAAAAACACTTGCCGCTTGAGTCCCGTGTACCCAGCAATGTTGTTGTTCGCGGCCCAGATCAGCTGCGCGACGGACTGCAACTGGGTGTCGAGATCGTAACCGGTCGCATTCGGAAAGAACGACGAAAAACTGTGCGTGCCAATTGCAGCATTGATGATGTCCGCCGTGGCCATCGAGTGATTCATGCGCGCGGCATACGTGCGCTCCATCGCATTAGCCTGCGTGCCTGCACCGAACAGGGCCTGGAACCGTGTTTCGATCTCGCCGCGCGAATCGTAGGGAAAATCCAGGGTCGAAGCCGAATCGGCATTCATTGCGTAACCGCTGACGAGGTCGCCGCGCATGAACACGTCCTGGCCGTTGAGCCCGGTCATGGTCGGAATCCCGGAAGGATTCGCGCTGATGACCATATCGGCGATGCGTCCGCCCCAACCGGTAACCGGCGCATTGCTCGGCGGCGAGGATTGCCAATAAGCCGTTTGATCAGCATGCGAATACAACTGCGGCGGCAATGCCGGGCTGCCATTCTGATATGCGTTCTGGGTCACCGGCCCGACCAGAGTGCCGACATTGGCCACGATTGCCGCGTGTCCGGCGTTGAACAACGTGGCCAACTCGGGCATGTTTGGATGCAGTGCGTACGCAATGCCGTCGCCGGAACTACTGGTTGTATCGCTCAAGCTATGCAGCAGGTTGCGTTGCAGCGCCAGCGCCGAACGCACGCCACTGCTGCCGTAATAGGCGTTGTAGGCGCTGGTCGTATATGGCACCACGGTATTGAAGCTGTCGTTGCCGCCGTAAAGAAATACGCACACCAGAGCCTTGTAATCGCTGAATGCGTAACTGCTCGCGCGCGTCGCCGCCTGCAGCACGCGCATATTGCCGAGTGCTGAGTACAGGCTCGCGCCGCCGAGCGCGGCGCACAAGGTTTGCTTGATGAATTTTCGCCGATCCACTTGCATGGCCAATTCCTATTTCTGGATCATGTATTCCGGAGACGTGACGATCAGGTACAACGCGCGATAAATGCGCTGCAATCGCCAGTCTTCATTATTTTCTGCATCGCTCGAATCGATTTTGTTCAAGTACTGGATCAGCTGTGCGCGCATGAACGGCGACATCTGTCCGGACATGAAGCGGCGGTTGTACGCATCCACCAATCGATCCGACGGGTCGGCCGCGCCACCGTGGGAATTGCCTGCCAGTGCGACATCCTGTGCGTGATCGATGGTTATGTCGCCGAACAGATCGCCGTCGTCGCAGACGTCGTTGCTGTCGTAATAGTAGGCGCGGTAGCGCATGGTATTGGTTGAGTTCGCGATGATGCTGTCGGTCTGCAGCCCGAACTCCGGGCCCAACAGGTTGCTCGCCGTCATCTCTCCGGCCGGTAGATAGTCGGGTTTGAAAAAGTTGAATACGCTGAAGGCGTTTAGTGGTGCCTGCCCGACGCCAATTCCGTACTGGGTATCATCCAATCGCCAGCCCGTTCCATAGCCACCGTAACGATACGGCTGATTCGCGTATTTGCTCGCCGAGCCGTTGGCGCTCGCCGGCACATCCTTGCCGCAAACGTGGCGCGCGTGCATGGCGCGCCAGAAGTGCGTTTCCACCAGCAGTGGCTCGCGCAATTTGCCGAAGGAATCCGGATTGCGCCATTGTCCGTAGCGCGCTTCTGGATCGAGCAGGATCGCCTGCACCACTGAGCGTAACTGCGTCGCGCTGGCGCGATTGGTATTGAACACCGTGACGATACGTTGCACGTAGGCCGGAGACGGATTGCTCGTCACCAAACGCTGGATCAATTGTCTGGAAATGAACGGCGCAACGTTCGGGTGGTTGTAGATATTGTCCAGCGCAAAGGTCAGGTCGCTCATGGCGGAACCGCCATCGGCGAGCACGCCAGCGTTGACCGCACCCGGATAATTCAACAAATGTTTGTTGGAAATATCGTTGACCGGATCGGTGCCATTGTCGTGATAACTTGGGTCGCCGTTCTGCGGATAATTCGGCTGATCGAAGGCGACCATTGGGGTCGTGAAATCGCCCGGGTCATCGTACGGCGTAAAGCAATAGGTGAACGCGTCGTAGCCGTCCGCGTCGCAATGCGCCCAATTCCAGCCGGTAAACACGTGCGCAAAATTCGTGATCGTATCCTGCCCGTATGTCGGCACCGGCTTGCCACCGACCATCTGCGGCGTACCGTCAAGATTG
Source organism: Rudaea sp. (assembly GCA_039935035.1). Classification (GTDB taxonomy): domain Bacteria; phylum Pseudomonadota; class Gammaproteobacteria; order Xanthomonadales; family Rhodanobacteraceae; genus Rudaea. The sequence goes on from JBDTLA010000176.1 coordinate 5,839, forward strand.
AGCATCACCAGCCCGATGCTGAACAACTGATTGATCTCGCGGCCGTAGTTTTCGTCCGGGTGCTGGTTATCAGCCAGATTCGCCCGCCGGCTGCCGAGCATGTTCAGATACACGCCCATGGCCGGGCTCAACGTGGCTTCCTGTAACAGAGTGCGATAGTTGCCGAACGCGTTGTGTATCAGAATATCGTAATACGCAGTCATGCCTTCGGCGTAACCGTCGAGCGTGGTGTTCTGCTGGGAAATGACCAGGATTTCGCTTAACGCAAAGGCCACACGTTGGCGCAATTGGTCGGTGTGGATGAGCAGGTTGTTCTGAGGATCGGGCCCGCCCAGCGCACCGAGCAACCATGCCTCGTCGCGATCGCTCTGACCCATGTCTTCGCCCAGCACATTGGAGACCCAGTGCATGAAGTCCATCTCAAGCGTCGGGGTCGCAGAGAACTGCTCGTTCAGCCAGGCTTGATAGCCGATCGCGCGTAAATGGGTGATGTCGGCATCGGTCGTGCCGAATGTCGCCTGAGTCAAAAAGCGCGCGGCATCCGAATCGGTGAACGGCCCGGCTGCGATACCTTCGTAACCGTCGTGAAAAAGCGGGTCTGGTGCATGGCTAAGTGATTGAGCAGAAACGCCCGCCGCCAAGGTCAAACCCGCGACAAATGTCATCAAACCAAGTGTAACCCGACGCGCTGGTATGGAAATATACTTTTTCATCGGCTTGCCCCAAAAGCGATGCCGGTACGCTAGCAGCTCGATTCAGCGCGAATCATGACGGCGAACACATTCCGACCGGCAGCTCGTCGAAAACCCAACTGTCGATTGCAGCTGGCACAAGGTTGCCGGCGGCCTAGTGGCCTGTAACAGAGAAATCGACAGCACCGCGCTTGGTCTGTCGTCGTCTGGCTTGATCTTTACTCGGCCAATAGCTTCGGCTTTTGGCCTCGCTCCAGATCGGCACCAGCCACCAACATCCCAGCGCGATCTATCTACCGCTTCCTCTGTTACAAACCACTAGGAACGTGGGCGGTAGAAACTTTGGATAGCGAAAATGGGCTATCGCCAAAGGCGCAGTCTATCGGAGGGCGCACATAGTGGTGCAATGTAAGTCCGACGATGGGTTGCCTCTATGGATGAGAGCACAATTCAGCCCGAACGTTTCTGCCGCCCACGCTCCTGGTGCGAAAGATTGACCACGACGGACACCAAGGACACGAAGGAAGAGCATTTCAAACGGTTTCTCCTTCGTGCCCTTGGTGTCCGTCGTGGTGAAAAAGCCGTGGCTTGCCGCTGACGCCGATCGCAACGGGAATCCCGGTAGTTTGGCAGCTGAAACGCCGCGCGATGTCATTGCGCTGCGCCCATGCCGCTGCGTAGACTGCATTGCAAGACCGCTCGAGCAGCTCTGAGGACACGGATTGGAAAACGACGTCACCGCATTGGCGCACGCTGCAGCAGCCGGAAATCCGGAAGCACTGCGTGACCTGTTCGCGGCCGTTTACGGCGAACTCAAGCGCCTGGCGCACCGTCAGCTCGCCGCCAGCGCGAATCCGACCATCAACACCACCGGTCTGGTCCACGAAACTTATCTGAAACTGATTCGGCCAGACAGCCTCAAACTCAACGACCGCGGGCATTTCTTCGCCACGGCGGCGAAGGCCATGCGCCAGATCCTGGTCGACCATGCGCGCAAACGACTGGCGGAAAAGCGCGGTGGTGCGGCTCAGCCCGTGACGCTCGATGAGCAAATCCGCGCCGACGTCATGGAACCGGAGAAACTCATGCATCTGGACAACGCACTGGATCAATTGCAGCAGCTGGAACCGCGCCTGGCCGAATTGGTGGAGCTGCGTTTCTTCGCTGGATTTTCTGTGGAGCAGGTGGCGGAGCTGCGCGAAGTCGCCCCACGCACCGTGCTCCGCGACTGGCGTCGCGCACGTGCCTACCTGTTCGATTCCGTGCGGCCCTCGGCGGCCGGCTGAAAACGTGGACGCGCAACGATGGGCACTGCTTTCGGAGCTGTTCGAACAGGCGCTGGATCTTCCCGCTGCGCAGCGCGAACCCTTTATCGTGGAAACGTGCGGCGCAAACGTCGAACTGGCGAACGCATTGAGGCGCATGCTGGCAGCGGATGCTGAGGCCGATGATTTTCTCGAGCAGCCGCTTGCTGCGCCGGCCGGGGATCTCTGGCTCGACGATCCGGACCAGACAAATATCGATTACGTGCCAGGCTCGCGCCAATTCGGTCCATACCATCTGCTCAAACTGATCGGCCAGGGAGGTATGGGCCAGGTGCACCTGGCCGAGCGTAGCGACGGCGCCTTCGAGCAACGCGTCGCACTAAAGCTGTTGCCGCAGCCAACACCTGGGCTGATGCAGCGGTTCCGCCAGGAACGCCAGATTCTTGCGCGCCTGGAACACGCGAACATCGCGCGCCTGCTCGATGGTGGCGTCGGCGCGGACAATGTTCCGTACTTTGCGATGGAGTACGTCGACGGCACACCGATTGCACGCTTCGCCAGCGAGCATGGGCTGGATATCGCGCAGACCTTGCAACTGTTCCTGCAGGTTTGCGACGCGGTGCAGTACGCGCACCGCAACCTCGTCGTGCATCGTGATTTGAAACCGTCGAACATCCTGGTGACCAGCGACGGCGTGCCGAAGCTGCTGGATTTCGGCATCGCGAAGTTGCTGCAGGCTTCCGGAGACACCGAAGCGACGCGCACCGCGGCGCGCGTGTTTACGCCCGACTACGCTGCGCCGGAACAAATTCGCGGCGAGGCAATTACCACGGCGACCGACGTCTATGCGCTCGGCGTGGTGCTGTACGAGCTGCTGGCCGGTCGCCGTCCGTATTCGCTCAGTGGGCGCCAAACCTCGCTCGAACAAGCGATTCTGGACACCCAACCATTGCCGCCGAGCACAACACACGCACATGGCGACGCGGTGACGACCCAGCGTCGGCGTGAATTGCGTGGGGATCTTGACCGCATCGTGCTGACTGCGCTCGCCAAGGAACCCGAACGACGCTATTCCTCGGCCGAGGCGCTGGCCGCCGACATCCGGCGTTATCTTGATGGGCGTCCGATCGCCGCGCGCGGCGACAGCGCGATGTACCGCCTGCGCAAATTCATCCGGCGTCATCGTGTCGGGGTAGGTGTGGCGATCGTCGGGATGCTGGCGCTGATCGGCGCAACCAGTATCAGCATCTGGGAGGCCGGAATTGCCAGGCGCCAGGCGCGCCAAGCCGAGCAGGAGCGCGACCTTTACCGCAGTGAAGCGGCGCATACGCAATCGGCACTTCACTATCTGGCACTCGTATTCGGTGAGGTCGAAAAATCAGGTGAGAAGCAGGTTTCGCTGCAAGATGCGCTTCAACATGGCGTCGCGGAACTGGACAAAGAGTTTGCGAACAATCCTGTTGAGCAGGCCACGATCATGCGTTTTGTTGGCGAGCTTTACGCCGAGCTCGACGACGACAAGGAAGCAGCACCATTATTGCGCCGCTTCCTCGCCTCGCCAGTTGCCTCCAGCGACCTAGCGGAAACCGCAGAGGTCCGGATGTACCTGGCGCAGGCGGAACTGCGCCTGGGTAATGCCGAGCCCGCACGAATTCAGCTTCAACAAGCGCAATCCTTCTGGATCGATGGAGGCGACACCGACGCCGATAAACTTTTGCGCAGCCGCATCGTTCAGGGGCAGATTCAGAAAACCCTGGGCGACGTGAATGGCGCGATCAAGACTTACCGCGAAGCGTTACCATTAGCGAACACACGCCTTGGCACTCTCGACGAAACGACCGTGATGTTGACGAACAGCCTTGGATTGACCCTGATGCAGACAGGCAAACTCGACGAAGCCGGCCGTTTGATGGACCAGGTCATCGTCGCATTTCAGTCGCCCGCGTTGCGCGGTGACAAGAGCTCGGCCCTGATCGCGCAGCAAAATCGCGGCGTGATCGCTTTCAAGCAAGGTGATTTCCCACGCGCTGAAAGCCTGTTGCGCGCAGCGGTAGATGAGCGTCGAGCCAGCCTCGGACCCTCAGGCGCGCTGGCGTCCGGAGAAATGAATCTGGGAAAAACTCTACTGGCTTCCAACCGGCCCGACGAAGCGGAAGCTTTACTCGAAGAGGCGTTGCCAATGGCGCAGCAGTTCACCGGCGAGCACAGCCCGATCACGATTTCGACGATTCAGAGCCTGGCCGAGACGAAGCTTCTACAGCACGATCCAAAAGCTGCGTCGCCCTTGATCGACCGCGTCACTGATATTTGTCGCACGAATCTTGGCGAAAAGCATCCGCTCTACGGTGCAAGTCTGCTGCTAAAGGCTGAATTGCTCGCCCAGCAGGGAAACGCGCAGGAAGCCGGCAATACAATCGAACAGGCTCGGCAGATTTTTCTCGCGGCAGGCAATGCCGGAAAGACATTTCTTCCCGCCGTCGGAAAAGTGGAGCGTCGCCTGCGCGACGTCAAGCCGTAAAGTACGCACCGAAAAAAGGCCGGATTGCTCCGGCCTGGCGTGTTTTCTCACGTAACGGTTATCAGCCACCATCCCCATCAAAATCATCACGAAAGATGGTGTCGTTGTAGCAAACCGATGGCGCAGCGGCGAGCGTGGCCATCACTGCGAAGCGGGCGTTCTCCTGCACCGGTGGCAACGCGGCCAGTGCGGCGCCTGTCGGTGTCAACCAGGCCTTGAGCTTGAGCGATCCGGAACTTTGCGTGGCCTGATCCAACGACAACGTGCCGGAACCGGTCAGCGAGAAGCGCTGTGCATTTGTGGATTCTGCGGCGAATACCACATTTGTCGACAGGCACATCGCGAAGGTCGCTGCGCTAAGGCAAATCCTCCAACGCTGCGGTCCGCAGCGGATCGAACTGGAATGGGCATCCATATTACCGCCCCTTTCCGGCATCGAGCTTGTTCAGGCGCGCCAGGAGTTCGTCAATCTGTTGGTGCAGCGCGATGTTATCGACGGCGAGTTCCTGAACTGCTGCCACGGTCGTGATCACGGCCGAACTCGAGTCAAGTTCAAGAATCGTCGGATCATTCTTGTCCGCACCCGGCACGTGCTTGTCGGTTCTGATGACATCGCTGGGGAACACTTCCGCATATTCCTGCGCGATAAAACCTTCGTACGATTTGTCAGCCAGGCCGCCTTCCATCGCACGGAATTCCGGCGTGTAATGGAAATTCACCGGGCGCAGTTTCATCAATGTGTCAACCGCGTCGTGAATCGGCTCTATATCCTGCTTGATGCGGCGGTCTGACGGCGCGGACCACATGCCGCCGCCGGGTTTGGTTGCACTGGTGTTGTATATGGTCAGTTCGCCCGCAGCGCCGAATTGCAGGAAATTGACGCCCGTTCCGCCGGCGGTTGGCTTTTTGAAGATACCAAATGTCGTATCGCTTAATTGACTACCGACGGTAGTCAGCACCACATTTGCCGTCGAGTTTTGAGGCAACATCGCTACTTCCGATATAAAGGGAATTCCGCCAACGGTTATCCCGACTGGGGCGATAGTAAAGATGCGCGTTTGGGCAAATCCGTCGTAGTTGTCGAAGTAGAGACTTGCATCGTTCGACGTCGCAGTTGAGGCACCGCCGGCCGACGTGAGAATTCCGCCCGCACCGTTGAGACCGTAGTAAAGGTTGGAGTAGTTGCCTCCGTTTGAACTTGGATAAATCGATAACTCTGTGCCGTTGTTTTCCGGAAAGCCGTTTATCGCTACCCCGCCATTCGCTCTTATGTCGAATTGTTGGGGACCGTTGTCGCCAACAGGTGTGCCGTCGGACCAGACGAAGGAATTGTTATTGTGCGCAGTTGCAGAAACGCCAGCCGCAAAACTGCCCGAGCCTATCGCCGAATTCGATTTGCCTCCTGGCACCGTCGAGTTGTCGCCACTCGCCACGTTGCTATTTGCCACTGTGTTGCCGCCTCCGCCGCCAACCGTGGAATACAGACCACTAGCGGTATTGTGGTCCCCGCCGCCAACGGTCGCTTCGAAGTTGCTGGCGGTATTGTTGGCGCCACCGCACACCACCGACGCAGGGCCGCTGGCAGTATTGATGGATCCGGCACCGACAAACGAACCGGACCCGGTAGCCGTGTTGGTGGTGCCACCACCCACAACGGAAGAGCCGCCCGTCGCCGTATTGCCGAGGCCGCCACCGACAACGGAATAAGTACCAACGCTATTCCCGCCGGTTCCCGAATTGCTGCCGCCGCCGCCGATAAAGGCACCACTGACGTTGGCGACCGAAGAATTCTGGGAGCCGCCACCAATCCACGATGCCACCGATGCGCTAGTTCCCAGGAACGCCCTGGCAATCTGCGAGTTACCCACTTTGACGATGAGCGGCTGGCTGTCCGCCGTACCCAGATAGTCGCCAGTCGGATTCCCCGCATTGCCATCCAGCGACCACGAGCCCGGGCAACTGCTGTTCGTCGCCGTCTCCGCCGCGCTGATTGGCGCACGTGCGGACAATGGCGCAAAGTCACCTTTGCCTGCACTGCGCACCGCGACGCCCAGCCAGGATGGACCCGTCACATGCGTCAACAGACCGAAATCGGCTTCGGTGCTGAACGTTCCTTCGTGGACCGGCACTTTGTACATGACCAGCGGGCCGGCAACGACTTTGCCGCCTTCGGGTGACGAGTACAGTGTCAGTTCGAGGTCGTAGGTACCTTCAGCCGGCTTGCCGGCATCCTGCAAGTTACCGTGGTAGGTGAATTCGGCCGCGCGCAATGCGCCGGAACTGAAAATCGAGGCCGCGGCCAGCGCGGCGAATAACAACGTATGTTTCATGGAAACGCTCCCTAAAATGACCGCGAGAAAATCCCCGCACCCATCACACACGCAAAA
>JBDTLA010000177.1:0-46358 GCA_039935035.1 Rudaea sp.
AGTCGCACAACGCGAAGTGCGAAAAACAAAGCATGACAACTACTGAGATGAGCAGACACGAAACGTTCCGGACAGCAGTGGGCTTTCGCTGGAATGACGAGCACTTATTCTTCGCCTCACGTCTTCCCGTCTTCCCCGTTTCCGTTTCCGATTCCCGATTCCCGGCTCTACGGCACCACCTGATCAATCGTCAACTCGATTGGCTTGGTCGACTTCACGTCAATCGGGTTCGACAACACTTGCAGGTCGCCGGATTGCGGCATGGCGTTGCCAGATTTGGAGATGCGTGCGCCGATGACGACTTGTGGGAACTGCGACAATTTCATGTTCGGCAGCATGCCCATGCCGTCGGTGAGCACGACGCTGGTTGGCAGTTTGCTGGCGGGCATGCGTTGGATCGCGAGCGGCATCGGCGGGCCGCTGGCGGCTTTGGCGTAGATGAACAGCACGTCGGTTGGTGCAAGTCTCGACTTCAGCTTGGGGTCGAGACTGACTGATACACGCAGATGCGGACTCGCGTCGCTTGCAGTCGACGCCGTCGCTGTTGCCTCAGGCGTCGTGTCGGCGGTTGACGTTTCTGCACCAGCAGGTTGTGCCGAATCTGCCGGCTCCGGCTTGCCATCGCGATCGGCTTGGGCGCGTTCGATCTCTTTCTGCACCGAGGCGATAACGTCCGAGCCTTTCGGCAATACGGTTTGCAGGTGTTTCCACGTCGCGATGGCGGTGTCGTATTGCTTGTTCTGGTACTGGCTGATACCGAGCAGCCACAGCCCACGTTCGTTGTCCGGTGCGGCTTTCAGCGCGGCTTGAATCAAATCGAGCGGCTCGCCTTCGATGCGGCGCGAATCGCTGGACAACGTCACCGCTTCGGCATAGGCGACGGTGATGTCAGGGTCGCCCATGGCCAGGTCATGCGCATGCTTGAGCGCGTCGCGTGCTTCGGCGAAACGCTGGGTGTTTTCGTAGGCGCGACCGAGCAACGCCCAGCCTTGCGCGTCTTCGGGATTCTGCTTGAGCTTGGCGGCGAGGCTTGCAATCGCTTGTTCGATGTTCTGGCCATGATCCGGCGGCACCTGCTCGGTTTGCGCGGCTGTCTCCGGATTTAACGCAGCCGGTGTTCCGATCAGTCTGTACAGCACGATCGCGCTGAGTGGTATCAGCAAGGCGACGCTCATGGCGATCACGATGACGTTGCGTGAGCGTGCGGGCGGTGCATCGACGCCACCGAGCAGCCGTTCGCCGAGTTGCGCACGCTTCGCGTTGTATTCGTCATCGCTGAGAATGCCGCTTGCGCGCGATTCATCCAGCAACTTCAGTAAATTTCGTGCTTCGGCTGCCGGTAGCGTGCGCGCAGAAGGGCCGCTCAACAGTGGCCACAGCACAAACCCCAGCGCCGCAGCAAGCATCAACGCGACGATCAAGATGAAAAAAGTCATTACCAGTCTTCCTCGGAATCGGTGGTCGGCAACGGTTGTCGAGAGCGTCGGCGCAAGATACGCCATAGCACCATCGCACCGATCAACACCAGTAGCAACGGCGAGAACCACAGCAACCAGGTGCCGGGCCTCAGGGGCGGGTCATAGAGTACAAAATCGCTGTAGCGCGATGTCAGCCACACCTTGATTTGCGCATCGGTTTTGCCCGCCTGCATCTGCTTGAAAATGTCGAGGCGCAAATCCTTGGCGAGAAACGCGGTGGAATCGGCCAGGCTTTCGTTCTGGCACACCATGCAACGCAATTTCTGGGTCAGTTGCTGAAAGCGCAGTTCTTGTGCGTGATCCTTGAATGGCAGTGCATCGATGGCGTATGCCTGTGGTGCCATAATCGCACCGAGCACGACGATGGAAAGCAACGCGGCGACGATGCCTTTCAGGGGTTGGCGCTTCACGGTTTGTCTCCAACCAATTCGGCGATGCGCGGCTTGAGTTCTTGTTCGATCACGCGCGGCGTCAACACGCTGATGTGCTTGTAGCGGATGACGCCGTTGGCATCGACGAGAAAAGTTTCCGGCGCGCCATAGACGCCGAAATTGATACCGATATGTCCTTGTGCGTCGGCAATGACGGTCGAATACGGATTGCCGAACTGCGCCAGCCAACGCTTGGCGTCCTCCGGTTCGTCGTGCCAATCCAGACCGATCAGGCGGATGCCGAGCGATTTGCCTTCGCTCATCAGGAACGGATGTTCGTCCTGGCAGGTCGGGCACCAACTTCCGAACACGTTGAGCAGGTAAGGTTTGCCGAGCAGGTCTTTGCTGCTGAGCGTTTTTGTCGGATCGAACAGCAACGGCAGGGTGAATTCGGGTGCCGACTTGTCGATCAATGGCGACGGCACCTCATTCATCTCGTGACGTGTATTCCAATGAATACCGAAGCCGAGCAGGGCCAGCAGTGCGACGAAGCCGATCAATGGCAGCAAGCGTGCGCTCATGCGTTGGACTGCGCTGGGGGCGTTGGACTGGTGACGGGCTGTGTCGAATTCGCGGGGGCGTAGTCGGCGCGGAAACGCCGATCGATCGCCGCGACCATGCCGCCGAGCATCATGCACAGCCCGCCAAACCAGATCCATCGAATGAATGGTTTGACGTAGATGCGCAACGACCACGCACCTTTGGTCGGACCGGCTGCGTGCGAATCATCAAGCGGTTCGCCGAGCGCGACATAAAGATCGCGGAAGATGCCGGCCGAAATCGCGGGCTTGGTCTGCATGGCTTGTTCGCCACCGGAGTACTGGCGCTTCTGCGGATGCAGCATGGCGATCACGCGACCGTTGCGCAATACGGCTATGTTGCCTTGCTCGGCGATGTAATTCGGGCCGGGCACGCGTTCGACGCCGTCAAAACGAAAGTCAACGCCACCGATATTCTGGGTTTGTTTCGGCATGAAGCGCACGTCACGTTCGATGCTGGCCGCGGTGGTGATCATGACTCCGGCAACGAAAATGGCCACGCCGAAATGCGCGCAAATCATACCGAGCATTTCCGGGGTGAAACGCCGCCCGGCTGGCGCCGTGCGCCAGCGATGCAGCGCGTATGTGCAGATGCCGATACTGACCCAGAAGGCACCCGCCACACCTGCCAATCCACGTAGCGACAAGCTGCTGAACACCAGCTTCGCCAACACGACCGCAACGATCGCGGTAATAAACGCCGGCAACAGGTGGCGCAAAGTCTTGCGCCAGTCTGCGGCGGCCCAATGAAAGAAGGGTCCGAATGGCACCAGCAACACGATCGGAATCATCAGCAGCACGAACATGAAGCCGAAATAGGGCGGCCCCACCGAAATGCGGCCGATGCCAAGCGCATCGCCGAACAGTGGATACAAGGTGCCGACGAGCACCATTGCCGCCGCGCACACGAACAGCAGGTTGTTGATCAGCAGTAGCGTCTCGCGCGACAGCATGCGAAAGGGTTTTCCGCCGGAAACCTTCGGTGCGCGCAACGCGTACAACAGCAGCGAGCCGCCGACGACGATACCGAGAAATGCCAGAATGAACACGCCACGGCGCGGGTCCGAAGCAAATGCGTGCACGCTGGTCAACACGCCCGAGCGCACCAGAAATGTACCCAGCAGCGATAGCGAAAAAGCGAAGATCGACAACAGCAACGTCCATGGGCGGAAGCTGCCGCGCTTTTCCGTCACCGCCTGCGAATGGATCAGTGCCGTGCCGACCAGCCACGGCATGAACGAGGCGTTCTCGACCGGGTCCCAGAACCACCAGCCGCCCCAGCCGAGCACGTAGTAAGACCACGCGCTGCCCAGCGTGATGCCCAGGGTTAGAAACGCCCAGGCGACATTCGTCCACGGCCGTGCCCAGCGCACCCAACTGCCATCGAGTTTGCCGCCGAGCAAGGCCGCAATGGCAAAGGCGAATGCGACGGAAAAGCCGACATAGCCCATGTACAACATCGGCGGATGCACGATCAGGCCGGGGTCTTGCAGGATTGGATTCAGATCGTTGCCATCAGGCAGTGCCGGCAGATGCCGGATGAATGGATTCGAGGTCAGGATCGTGAACAGCAGGAATCCGACGCTGATGAATCCGAGCACGCCGAGCACGCGCGCCATCAAGGCTTCAGGCAAGCGTCGGCTGAGCGCAGCTACCGACACCGTCCACACGTTGAGGATCAGAATCCACAACAGCAGCGAACCTTCGTGCGCGCCCCAGACTGCGGGAAAGCGGTAATACCATGGCAGCGACAGGTTGGAATTCTGCGCGACGTAGACGACCGAGAAATCCTGCGCGAGGAATGCGTAGGTGAGGATTGCGTAGGAAAGCACGATGAACAGCGCTTGGCCGGCAACGGCAGGTCGCGCCACGGCCATCAACGTCGCGTTGCCGCGCCATGCACCATAAATGGGGACGATGCATTGCACGCAGGCAAGCAGCAAGGCAAGGATCAGGGCGAATTGCCCGAGTTCAGGAAGCATACGAAAAGGCCCGGCTGGACACTCGCGGTGATGCGAGATTACAGGTTAGCGCAGACATCGCGGTGCGGCGATGCCTGCGTGACGAGACGAAATCAGGCTTTCTTGGCGTAACCCGAACACCAGCCCTTTGAGTGGACGGACTTGCCCGGATACAACTGGCACGGGCCAAACCCGGTCGCGCCACCCTTGTAGAAGTTGCAGTTGCTGCAATCCTCGCCGACTTTGTACGTCGGATATTTTGCCTTGTCGACCTTGGTCGCATCTTCGACGTAACCGAGCGCTTTGGCGGTGGCGTCGTCTGCTATGGACAGATGCGGCAAGTCGGCTGCATTCACGTAGCGAGGCAACATCGAAAGGGCTGCCGCGGTACCGACAGCGGTTCCGGCCAGCGCGAAAAAGCGGCGACGATCAAGATTGGTGTTCTCGGAATTTTTGCTCATGACGGACTCCTCAGTAGACGTAGCAATTTCGGTTCGCAGCAAGCCGCCGCGCCGGTCGATTATAGGACGATGCCAAGCGATGCGCAGGTCATTGCGTCAAGGTTGCGCCGTGTGCGGCCCGGAAGCGCCATGCTGTGCCGCTTCCATTGTCTTGGCTTTGGCGATTGCCTCGGCGACTTCTTTGGGCATGTAGGTCTCATCGTGCTTGGCCAGTACTTGGTCGGCGACAAAATGGCTGCCGTCCATTTCTCCTGTGGCGATGATGCTTTGTCCGGCACGGAACAAGTCTGGGAGCACACCGGTATATTGCACCGGCATATTATGAAAGCGGTCGGTGACAACGAAATCCACTTTCAGCGAACCTGATTCGCGGTTGACCGATTGTTCCAGCACGACGCCGCCCAAGCGGAATTTCGCGCGGCCCGGTGCGTGCCCGGCAAGCACTTCGCTGGGCGAAAACAGATAGGTCATGTTGTCGCTGATGGCCAGCGCACCCAGGGTGGTGGCAATGGCAACGGCGGCCAGGATCAGGCCTACGGCGATAAAGCGGCGTCTGCGTGTCGGCGTCATGATGATTTACGCGCCTGTTGGCGTTGTGCGCGGCGTCGTTGCTCGCGCAGCACGCGGCTGCGTTGACGCAGCGGAGCCACTGCATCCAGCAGCAGGACGATGAAGAAAATCGCATACGACGGCCAAACGTACGCAGCGTAGCCGCCCATCGCAAAAAATTCAGACATCGGATATCTCCAGCGCCGCCTGATGGGTGAACAACGCGCGTACCCATTGCTTGCCGGCTTCCAGTTCAATCAATTCTACGCGCGCGCGCGCCAGTACGCTTGCGAAAAAATACATGTGTGTCGCGAACGCCATCGTCAGCAGTGGCCATAGCATGCGCGAATCGATACGCGATGGACCCAAAAGACTGACTGTGGTTCCCTGGTGCAGGGTATTCCACCACTGCACCGAATAATGCACGATCGGCAGATTCACCACGCCGACCAGCGCCAGGAATGCCGCTGCGCGCGCGGCCTGGCGGCGATCCTCGATTGAATAATACAAACCGATCACGCCGAAATACAGGAACAGCAAGACCAGTTCTGAGGTCAGGCGCGCATCCCATGTCCACCAGGTTCCCCAGGTCGGTTCGCCCCACAACGATCCGGTGACCAGAGTAATGAAGGTGAATGCCGCACCGACTGGTGCGCTCGCCATCGCCAGAGTCTCCGACAACTTGATGCGCCAGACCAGCGCGACAAAGCCATTCGCTGCCATGAATGCGTAGGCGAACAACCCCATCCATGCGCACGGCACATGCACATACATGATCCGGAACGAATCGCCTTGCTGGTAATCCGCCGGCGCAACCACCAGGCCACCGTACAAACCAATCACTGCGCTCACGATTGCCAGCGTATACAACCACGGCAGGCAACGCCCTGCGAACCGATAGAAGTACGGCGGCGAACCGAGTTTGTGGAACCAGAGGAGGATAGGGTTCATGCGTAATTTGCTGTTGGAGCGGGGATCGATGAAATTCGGCAACCGCTAGGCGGGACTGTGGCAGTTTCTGCCGTCGTGAAGTATTGACGCATGTCAACGAAATCTTCAATCCGACGGCGACTGCCAGTTCGGTAGCGTGCGCTTAGCACATGCATAGGAACAATCGTGCGCACAGCGCACGCGCCAAGGTCGAGGTCTTGCACCTTGGGGTTGGCTGTAGCCTTGACCGGATTCCAGATAACGTTCATGTGAGGGAAATTTTCAGCCCTGCGGCAGCAGCCAAAGGCGCCAGCACCAAGGTCAGCACCAACCACGCGCCGAGCCAGAGCAACGGTGCGCTGTAGGACAAGCCTGCTTGAGCTGCGTTGCAGGCACCAGCACCAAATATCAACACTGGCACGATCAGCGGCAGCACGAGCAGGGTCAGGAGCATACCAGAGCGGCGCATGCCGATCGTCAGGGCGACGCAAACCGCGCCGATCAGGCTCAGCAACGGTGTCGCCAAGCATAGCGCGGCCAACAAAATCGGCAGGCTGACCGCCGGAAGGTGCAACAGTTGCGCGAGCAACGGCGCAGCAATGATGAGCGGTAGTGCCGTCGTGAGCCAATGCACGAGAATCTTGCAACCCAGCAGCAGCGACAGCGGATGCGGGCTGAGCACGAGTTGCTCCAGCGATCCGTCGTCCAGATCGCTGCGAAACAGCTCATCCAGCGACAATAACATCGCCAGCAACACGGCCACGAAGATCGTACCCGCGGCGATGCGTTGCAGCACGGCTTGTTCCGGGCCGAGCGCAAACGGAAACAGCGCGACGACGATGATGGCGAACAACAACGGATTCAGCGCATCGCCACGGCGACGCCAGACCAGGGTCAGGTCGCGGCGCAACAGTGCGACGCATGCCGATGGTGTCGTTCCCGGTTTCATGCCGTGGCCTTGAGGACGATTCGGCGCGGTGTGCCTGATGTGTAGGCATAAGCGCCGTGCGACGTAATCAAGGCTGCGCCGCCACGGTGCGCATGGTTTTCGAGCAGGCGATTGACCAGCTCGATGCCGTCACGATCCAGATTCGCATACGGCTCGTCAAGCAGCCACAACGCGGCCGGTACCAGCAGCAGGCGCGCCAGTCCGACCCGTTTGCGTTGCCCGGCCGACAGCATGCGTACTGGTTGATCTTCATAACCTTCCAGGCCCACGCTGGCCAAGGCGAGTTGCGGGGTGATGCCGCGGCGGATTCCACCAAGGCCGACCGCAAAGCGCAAATTTTCCAATGTGGACAATTCCAGTTTCAACCCGAGCAGATGACCGAGCAGGGCGACCTGATGCGAAAGGCGCGCAAGCGTCAGCGGCGTACCATGCAACAGCACTTCGCCGTCGTAGGGTTCGAGCAAGCCGGACAACACCTTGAGCAGGCTGGTCTTGCCGGAACCGTTGTCGCCTTCGATCAGCACAATATCGCCGACATCCATGCTGAAATCGAGCGGGCCGAATATCGCTTCCTGATTGCGGCTCAATCCCAGGCCACGCACTTGCAGCAGCGGGGGGCGTGTTGGTTCATCCAAAATAACGTGGTCGACATCATTCATAGGGCGCGCGTGTAGTGTACTAATGCACTCTTGCCGTCCCTTCAGAGTCCACCGGACAGGGCAGCACAAAGCGCAGTGCCGCCGCCAAGCGTTGTTCCCTTGGCATGCGCTGCTAGCCAGGACTGGCCTGTCCGGTGGACTCCCGCAAGGCGAGTTGCTTGGCGCTTGTCTGCTGCGTTGCATCCGCTTGAAAGGGGCCACACTTCCTGCGCGAATGTACCTTGCAGCCAAGCGCCCAGCAACTCGCTGAAGGGCCGGAAAGAGTGCAACAGTACACTAACCGGCAATCCGCCGCAGCGCCATGCGCGAGGGCAATTCGATGCCATCTTCACGATTTGAGCGGTTACAATCGCGCTATCTGAAAGCCGAAGAGTTGTCGACCATGTTTCGAATTGCTCCGATTGCCGCCGTGTTCGGTTTGATCCTTGCCAGCGCCAATGCCAGCGCCAGCACTACTCCCGCCGACGCGCAACGCCACGTGTATATCGTCACACTGCGCGCTGCACCCCTGGTGGAACACGCCGAGCAACGCGTGGCCGCCCGCGGACTGGCCAAGTCCCTGGGTAGTCACAAGCAGGCCATGCGGGTGCAAATGGCTTCAGATGATGGTGCTGCCTATCTGCGCACGCTTGACGAGGCGCGCGAATCGATCGTTGCCGCGGCATCGATGTCTGCAGGCCGGGCGCTTGCGCCAACGCACGTATATCGTTATGCCAGTAACGGATTGGCGCTCAAACTCACTTCAGCCGAAGCAGCGCGCATGGCCGCGTTGCCCGGCGTCGTTTCGGTGCGGCCCGAACGCATGCTGCATGTGCAGACCGATGCCGGCCCGGAATGGATAGGCGCCGACAAGTTGTGGAACGGCGACGTACCGGGAATTGCCGCGACCAGGGGCGAAGGCGTGGTCGTCGGCGTGATCGACACCGGTATCAATCCCACGCACCCGGCGTTTGCTGCGACAGGCCCTGATAGCTATGCCATCGTCAATCCACGCGGGCATTACTACGGGCTGTGCGCCAGTTTTCAGGCGACCTGCAACGACAAACTGATCGGCATGTATGACTTCACGGATGAAGGCACCAAGGGCGTCGACAGTGTTGGCCACGGCAGTCACGTTTCCGGCATCGTTGCCGGCGACGCAATGACCAATGCCTTGCCCGGGAACACCGTTTCCCTGCCGCGCTTTGTTTCCGGCGTAGCGCCGCATGCCAATCTGATCATGTACAAGGCGTGCAAAGCGGTAACAACGGGAACCTCCGGTGGTTGTCCGGAATCGGGTTTGGTCGCCGCGATCAATCAGGCGGTTGCCGATGGCGTGGATGTGATCAATTACTCCATCGGTGGCGATACCGTCGATGCGTGGCAATTACTGCGTCAGTCGAACAACGACGCCTCCGCGTTTTTCCTGGCGCGCTCTGCCGGAATCGTGGTGGTGGCCGCGGCAGGCAACGAAGGCCCGGGGTCCAATTCGATCGACGAGCCGGGTAATGTGCCGTGGGTGATCGGCGTGGCCAATGCCAGCCACAATCGCCGCTTTAGCGATTCGCTGGGCGATTTTTCCGGCGCACCGAATGCGCCGCCCAAACTCAACGGCGTGGGTTATACCGCCGGCTACGGACCGAAACCGATCGTGTATGCCGGCGATTACGGCAATGCTCTATGCGGTACAGGCCCCGACAATTTTCCACCAACCGGTGCCAGCAACCCGTTTCCACCCGGAACGTTCCACGGCGAAATCGTCGTCTGCGACCGCGGCATCTACGCGCGCGTGGAGAAGGGCTACAACGTCAAACTTGGCGGTGCGGGTGGCTACATCCTGGCCAACGCGGCCAGCGATGGCGAATCGATCGTCAGCGACGATCATTACCTGCCCGCCGTGCATCTGGGGTACAGCGAAGGTCAACAGCTGGAAAACTGGTTGAAGGTACCCGGAACGCACTTGGGTACGATCAGCGGTGTGACCGCAGTGCTCGACGACCGCTATGGCGACATCCTCGAAGCAAGTAGCTCGCGTGGGCCTTACGGCTTCGGCGGCGGTATCCTTAAACCTGATATCACCGCGCCCGGCACGAACATCCTGTCTGCGGCACAGACCGGTAGCGGCCTGGCGCTGTTGACCGGCACCTCGATGGCCAGTCCGCATGTTGCCGGGGCCGCCGCGTTGCTCGTGGCCGTACATCCGGACTGGTCGCCATCGCAAGTGGAGTCGGCATTGATGGGCACGGCCCTGAGCGGCAGCGTTCGCAAGGAAGACGCCGTGACGTTGGCATCGCCACTGGGTGCCGGCGCCGGGCGCGCGCAACCGGCTGCGGCCGCGCTGGCTGGTCTGTATTTGCCGATGAGCGCCACGGAGCTGCGTAGCGCCGATCCAACCAAGGGCGGTGACCCGGCCCAGCTCAATCGCACGGGCATCGAAAGCGAGAACTGCCTGAATCAATGCAGCTTCACACGCAGCGTGACCGATATGTCCAGCGGCGGCACCTGGCTTGTGACAACAACTGCGACGACGGGCGCCAAGCTTGCGGTGACTCCGACCCAATTCACCCTGGCGGCGGGCGCATCGCAAACCTTGAACATTGCGCTGGACGTCACCGATCCGCGTCTGCCCGGCAGTTGGGTAGATGGCCGCGTCGTGCTGCACAAGATTAGTGGCAAGGCCGCCACCGACACGGCATTGACCGTCGCGGCCTATGTTGCGGCTGGTACCGCACCGGGGTTTCGCCAGTTCAGCGCGAATGCGCCAAGCGGCACCACGCAATTTTTGGTCGGCGGCCTGACGGCACTGCCGCACGCGACATTTGCCACTACATCGCTTGAAGCTGCCGCCGCCAAGACGCTCAGCCTGGGCGTCGACACCAAATCCGGCGACCTGTATTCCACGTTCCCCGGCGACGGCAAGGACTTCGTGCTGTATCCGTTGGATGGCGTCAGCGGCGATGCCGTGCCGAGCGGCGCCAGCAGTGTGCGCGGGCGTATCTTCGTGGTTGAAATTGCATCGAGTACGGCCACCCAGGCGCATCTGTACGCTGGCATCGACAGCAATGGCAACGGCCAACCCGATCAGGTCGAACAGGTTTGCGAAAGCAGTGGTGCACTTGCGCGCTGCGTAATTGATTTGCGCGATGCGCCGGCCGGCGCAATCAATGCCTGGGCACTGGTCGACATTCCCGGCAGCAGCACCGGTGCGACGTATTCGGTGACGCTCAACGCGGCCGTACCGTTGGTCGGCATGCCGGTGAATTCCGCCTACGACAACAGTACCGGCACGCTGGTCGTCAGTGGCCCGGGGCACGCTTCGCAATCGGTGCAGATTCCATTGCGCTTGTCGTGGGGTCCGGTACTTGATGGAAAAAACCAGGCGATCGCGCCCGGAAAATACTACGGCGCTGTCCTGATCGATGCCGAATCCGGATTGAATGGCCAGACCGCCTTCGTGCCGTTCTCTTTCATCCGCAGCACGGGCAATAATGATGTGGCCGATGGGTTTGAGCCCGATGCCACTCGCAATTACGCGATCGAAGCGGGTGAATTGCTACAGCATCAATTCATCGACGTTCCCGGCGCCGGCACGCTGTTGCTGTCTACGCAGTACAGCGACGCCACAAATACCAGTGCGTTGGATTTTTACGTGCAACGCGCGGACTTTCCTGCGGGTTCGTCATCGCCGCAGGTCGCTGCTGCGCCTGTAGCAACGAGCGGTTCGGCGCGCTGGTCGCTTGGCGGTGCAACCAAGAGCAAATCCGTTACCGTCCCGGTCAGTTCAGGGCGCTGGTACATCGTGGCGAAAAACAGCGGAACCGGCCAGGCGCGGTACGGGCTGCACGCGCAACTCAATTCCACCCAGATTGCCGCGTTGCCGCCGCCGGGCGCGTACTACAACCCACAGCGATCAGGTCACGGAATTTTCGTTAGCCAGGCGGGCGGCTTGCAAGTCATGTATTGGTACACCTATCTCGAAGACGGCACGCCGGTCTGGTACGGAGCGTCAGGTCCACAGCCCACTGGCGCTAACCCGGTCTGGAAAGCGCCGTTGTACAGCGTCAACTGGGATGGTGCGGCGGTGAACAAGGTAACCGTGTTGGGTGATGTCACGATCACGCCCATCAGTTCCACCGAGTTCACTTACTCATGGCATCTCAACGGCAGTGCCGGTAGCGAGCGTTTCAGCCAGCTGTCCGCCGCGAACCTGTGCACCACGCTCAACGGCCAGCCTGCAAATTTCAACGGCCAGTGGTACGCGCCGACGCAATCCGGATACGGCATGGACGTGCTCGCCTTGAGCGGATTGCAGAACGATACGTTCTATTTTTATGATGATCTGGGCATGCCGCATTGGGCCGTAGGTTCCGCCAATCCGTTCAGTGCCAGCAGCACGCTGAACATGTACCAGTTGAACGGCTTCTGCCCGGTATGCAATTTCGTGAATGTCGGCAACCAGGTCATCGGCACGATGATGGTCGATTACTCCAGTGCTACTGCAGGCCACTATTCCACCGACATGAACCTGATGGCGCCGCTGTCGGGCGCGTGGAAGATCAATCAGCCGATCGTGCGTTTGACCGGCTCGCCGGTGTGCAGTCCGTAGACTGGGCTGAGCGCAGCGATGCCCAACATGTGCGCACCACTCTAGTCGTTGAATGTTGGGTTTCGCAGGCTCACCCCAACCGACCTGCTGGTTTGTCAGTAGTCGACGGGTAACGGTGGCAAGCGTGCGTCGATCAAATGATCGGCGTGCGTCCAATCGATGTCATCGAGATCGATTTTTTCGACCGTGAGCTCGCGCAGGATTTGCGCCTGGATCTTGCCGCGTTCGAAAGCGGTGGAATAGGGCAGACGCGTGAACGTGACCATCCAGTAGCGCGGCACGAAGCGCTTGGGGTGACGTTCGGCAAGTTTGCGTTCCATTGCGCGCATCAACAGGAAATGCGCGTCGGCAACGCTGTCGCGCATCTCGATGTAATTTTCCAGCGCCATTGCTGCGATCGCATCGGCGTTGGGTTTGCGCCTGCGCTCAAATTCCGCAAATGCGTGGGCGGTATCTCCACGCGCATCCTCAAGTAGCTGAGCCAGATCGACCGCGTCTTCGAAACCGCAATTCATGCCTTGGCCATGGAATGGCACGATTGGATGCGCGGCGTCGCCGAGCAGCACCGCGCGTCCTTCAAGATGCCAGTGATCCAGATACAACGTGCCGAGGACACCCGTCGGGTTTTGCATGAAGTCCTGTCGCAAGTCCGGAATCAGCGGCAGCGCGTCGGCGAAATCGCGCGCAAACAATTCATGTACCGCATCGGCTGACGCGACGTTGGCGAAGCTGGGCTCAGCGGGATTTGCGCTGGTGCCATTCGGCATGAACAACGTCACCGTGAAGCTGCCTTCGGCGTTCGGCAACGCGATGCACATGTATTTGCCGCGTGGCCAGATGTGCAGGGCATTGACCGGCATGGCGAAGTCGCCATCGCGTGTCGGGATCGCCAATTCCTTGTAACCGTGTTCCAGTGGTTCGTAGCGTTCGCCGAGATCGCGCTGGCTCGCCATTGCAGCGCGCATTGCGGAGCCTGCGCCATCGGCACCGATCAGGCAGGTTGCGAGGCGTTCATGGGTGACGCCTGCGGCATCGCAAAGCTGCACGGTCGATTTGTTCCAGTCGACTGAAACCAGGCTTTGGTCGAATAGCAACGTGACGCCAGCGCGTTCGCCGGCGTTGAGCAGCGCAACATTCAGATCGCCGCGACCGATCGACCAGATGACCTCCGTGTCGTCGCGACCGTAACGCAACAGTTCGGTATGGCCATCCAGATGGTGCACCATGCGCCCGCGCATCATCACTGCAAGCGGACGCAGGATTTCCGCCAGACCGGCCAGGCGCAAGCCATGCCAGCCGCGTTCGGCCAACGCCAGGTTGATCGAACGTCCGCCAACGAAGCCTGCGACGCGCGGATCGGGCCGGCGTTCGATCAACGTGACAGCGAAGCCACGCTGAGCGAGCAGCGTCGCAAGCAGGGCGCCGACGAGGCCGGCGCCGATGATGGTGATGGGCTCGCCGCGGCTCATGCGGCAAGCACTCCAACGGTACGCAAGTTCAGCGCTTTTTCGCCGCGGCCTTGGTCGTGCTTTCGCCCAATTCGTCGAGCAGGCTGTTCAAGTCCTCGGCATGCTCTTCTTCATTGGCGAGAATGGCTTCGAGCATGCGGCGCGTGGTCGGGTCGTCGTTGCCAAGATAGCGGATGATTTCGCTGTAACTGTCGATGGCGATGCGTTCGGCTACCAGGTCTTCCTTGATCATGTCGATCAGATTCTGGCCTTCGACGTATTCGGAATGACTGCGCGTGAGCATACCTTCTGGCGAAAGATTCGGCGCGCCGCCCAATTGCACGATGCGCATGGAAATCTGATCGGCGTGGCCTTGTTCCTCGGTGGCATGTTCCTGGAATTCCGCAGCCACGCTCTTGGCATTGATGCCGCTGGCCATGAAGAAATGGCGCTTGTAGCGAAGCACGCACACGATTTCGGTGGCCAGCGCTTCGTTGAGTAGTTTCAAGACTGTTTTGCGATCCGCCGCGTAGCCCGCCGTCACCGCACCTTCGCGCATGTGCTCGCGCGCGCGCTTGCGAATCGTCTTGATATCGGTGAGGAATGAAGATGCCTTGGCCATAACCTTGCTCCTTTGAAGTCATACGATGGAATTGAGAAGTTTGCACTCAACTTTTCCAAGTGTACCGCGTAGGAAGCTGTAGGTAACATGACTAATGGCGGATTGGCCGATTCGTTTCCTGTTCGTAGGATGCACGCACTCACAAGCAGAGATTTGGCCGATGCGTAATTTGACGATCATGATCGTGGCGGCGTGCTGCGTGCTTTGTGCACCGGCATGGGCCGATGGCGAAAAACCGAGCGCGGACAAGCGTGCCACCGCAGATTCCGCGGTGCCGAAATCCGAACACGTGACCACTCAGGGCAGCGTCAGTGTTGAAGGCAGCAAGATCGATTACAAGGCCGTTGCCGGAACGATCGTGCTGACCGGCAAGGACGAGGACAAGGACGATCCCACCGCCAGCATTTTCTACGTCGCCTATTTCAGACAAGGTGTGGACGGCACGAAACGTCCGCTGACTTTCCTGTACAACGGCGGCCCGGGCTCATCGACGGTATGGTTGCACATGGGCGCGTTCGGCCCGCGTCGAGTGGTTACGCTCGACGACAAACACACGCCAGCGGCACCGTATCGTGTGGTCAATAACGATTTCAGCCTGCTCGATGCCAGCGATCTGGTGTTTATCGACGCACCGGGCACCGGGTTCTCGCGCCTGCTCGCGATCGATAAGGACAAGGCCAAGCAAGCCGAAAAGATGAAACAGCGGCGCAAGGAATTTTATGGTGTGGATGAAGATGCACGCGCGTTCGCCCAGTTCATCAACAAATTCCTGTCCGAATACGGGCGCTGGAATTCGCCCAAGTATTTGTTCGGCGAAAGTTACGGCACCACGCGTTCGGCGGTCCTGGCAAATATGCTCGAAACCGAAGACAGTATTGATCTTAACGGTGTGATCCTACTGTCGCAGATCCTGTCATTCAGCAACGACATCGATGTGCCGCCGCTGCTCAATCCCGGTGTTGATCAGTCCTATGCGCTCGCATTGCCGACCTATGCGGCGACCGCGTGGTATCACCACAAATTGCCGCAACAGCCGGCTGAACTCGATTCATTCCTCAAGCAGGTCGAACAGTTTGCGCTCACCGATTACGTGCAGGCACTGGCCGCAGGCTCAACCCTGGACGCTGCCACCAAGCGCAAGATCGCTGAAAAACTGCACGACTTCACCGGCCTGCCAGTTGCCTACATCGAGAAGGCCAACCTGCGTGTTTCCGGCGGAGAATTCGAAAAGACCTTGCAGGACGACGCTGACATGACCACCGGCCGTCTGGATACGCGCTTCTCTGGTCCGAGCATGGATCCACTAAGCCAGACTTCCCAATACGATCCACAATCCGCGGCAATCAGTTCGGCATACATCTCCGTATTCAACGATTACGCGCGCAAACAATTGCAATACGGACAAGGTTTGACCTTCCATCCGTTCGGCGATGTGCATCCGTGGAACTGGCAACATCAGCCGCCCGGTGCAGAATCGCCGTTTCCCATGTCGACCAATGTGATGCCGGATCTGGCCACGGCAATGAAATACAACCCACAGATGCATGTATTGCTCGCCGGCGGCTATTACGATCTTGCCACGCCATTCTTTGCCGCTGAGTACGAGATGCATCACCTGCCGATTCCGGCGAAGTTGCAGGACAACATCGAATACGCGTTCTATCCGTCAGGGCACATGGTGTATGCGCATGAGGCGTCATTGAAGAAGCTGCACGACGATGTTGCCGCGTTCATGAGGCGTACCAACAACCTCAGGTAATGATTGCCCGATGCAGTCGAGCAAGTGGCGCCGCGAGCGCCCTTGCTCAGCTGGGCAGTATTTGCTTGAGCCGTGTTTCGAGGTGGGATTTCTCATAGCCCAGCTCGACCGTAATTTTTTCCAGCAACGTGCGCTCACCGGGGCGGATGCGAGAGTCGGCCGCAGCCAAATGCAACAGATGCTCGTACATGCGATCCGCTTCAACGGAGCCGCGCGGGAAGGTCTGTACGAACATCTGGATTTCGGTCTCCGGATCCAGCTCGCGTTTACAGCCGCGCGAAAACGCCTCGGTGGCCAGTTTGCGTGCGGCCGTACTCAGCGCCAGTTGATCCATCAGAAGGTTGGTGTATTTCGCCTCTTCACTGGACACGAGCCAGTCCGAGCGTGCCACCGCACCAAGTAATCCAAACAGCACCTGCACGTGCAGTTCCTGCTTTGGATCGAGCTTGCCGCCACCAAAAAGGCTTTCCAGTGCCGTGCGCACCTCGCTGAACATGCCACGCCGAAGCGTGGGCGGGTCAATCCTTTCGCTGCTTGCCATAACGTGGCTCCCCGTGGCGATAGCCAATCTTGCGACAGAATTCGCCGAATGGAAAGAGGCGCAACCGATTGCGCCTGCGACGATCAGCTTCAAATTAATGCGTCAGCGATTTTCCGTGCGGTTCCAGTGCTCGAACTGGCTCTTGGATATACGATTGGCATGATGGGCGATATAGTCGTAGTCGTTGAGCAGCGGCAGGTACGCAGCCGCTTCATCACGGCTAATCCAGCCATCGTGATTCGTATCCAGTTGTGCAAACGGTGGCGCGGGGCCGACGTTATCTGCAGGCGGCTGGCCGGACGTCAGCGTGACCTGAGTGCCATCACTGGAAGTGAAGTGGGTAACCTGATCCTGGGCTTGCGCCAGACCGGCGAATGCGAGAAATGCAGTTGAAGTGGCGATGATGAGTAATGTTGGCTTGTGCATGTTCATGTCTCCTGATGCATCCTTGGCCGAATGTCGCGTCCAGCGATGCCACGTCGTGCGTGAAGCAATCACATGGACGCGCTTCGCCGCGGCCACGAGCGAAGTAAATGACTAGACCGAAATCCGTTGGTCAAGTTCGATCAGACTACGTGATATCCGTGCAGCAAGTGCGGAATTTGCACTTGGCCGTTCAGGGACTGCTCAGGCCACCGCGAGCGCATGCTACCCGTACACGCGTATGCGCTGCGATTGCGCGCATGCGGTTGCTGCAAATCGATACGATTCATGTCGTCGCGCGTAGTCCGTATCTGGTCTTGTTTGCCCGCCTTGGTAGTTACGATCCGCGTTGGCTGGACGAACTGCTTGCGCGTGGCCGTATTTTCGAATGCTGGGCGCACGAAGCTTGTTTTGCCGTAATGCCGGATTACCCGCTGCATCGCGCCCGATTGACGCTGCGTGCCGGCCACTGGGCGCACAGGCACGCGCTGCGCATGCATCGCGACCAACGCGCTGACATGGATCGTCTGCTTGCGCATGTCGCGTGCAATGGCCCGGTCAAATCATCCGACTTTGAGCGCAAGCAAACCGGCCCCGCCGGCTGGTGGGGATGGAAAGACGAAAAGCGCTGGCTTGAAGCCTGGTTTGCATTGGGTGAATTGATGATCGCTCGGCGCGAGAATTTTCAGCGCGTCTACGATCTGCGTGATCGCGTGCTGAAGTGTGCTGGACTCAGCGTCGAAGCTTGCGCACTCGATTCGGAACTAGCACAACGTGAATATTTGCTTGGTGCCGTTCGCGCGCTGGGCATCACGCAAGCCCGCTGGATTGCCGACTATTTTCGTACCGGCAAAAAATTAAGGGATTCCGACCTGGAACAGTTCATCGTCGCAGGCGACCTGATCCGCGTTGACGTACGCGGATGGGAAGTGCCTGCCTACGTGCATCGCGACAACCATGCGTTGCTGCAACGTGCCCAACGCGGCGGCTTGCGCGCGACCCACACGGCGCTGCTGTCGCCATTTGATCCGGTCGTCTGGGATCGCACGCGCGCCAGCGCCATGTTCGATTTCGACTACCGACTGGAGTGCTACACGCCGGCATCGAAACGACGGTTTGGCTATTTCGTATTGCCGATCCTGCATCGCGGACGCTTGATCGGTCGCATGGATGCAAAAGCGCATCGGGCCGAAGGGATGTTCGAAGTGAAGACATTGTTTCTGGAAAAAGGTATCGACCCGACATCGATTCGAATTGACGAAGTTGCGCAAGCGATCCAGGCGTTCGCGGATTGGCATGCGACGCCGCGTGTTGTCATTCGGCGCAGCCAGCCTGCGGCATTCGGAAAAAGTGTACGTTCGATTCTGAAAGATAGAATCTGAGCAACTCTAAAGCCCTCTTCCCCAAGCTGGCTTGGGGGAGAGAGTTGGGTGAGGGGGACGCCAGGTGCTGCGCGTGCGCTTCAGCGACTCGATGCGCTGCCCCCTCACCCCAAGCCCTCTCCCGCAACGATGAAGCCGTTGGGGGAGAGGGGGAAAGCATGCCGGCTCGCTGCGGAGCACGATCCGCATCGTCTATCATCGACCATTACCAGCAGCCGTGCTGTCGCAGCCGGTGCGCGGCGAACATCTTTTTCGGAGCACCAAATGATGCCGGCACACCGAGGTAGCCCGTGAGCACACTGCTGCTGCTTTTCGTCTGCCTCGTGCTCGGCATGCTGGTTGCGCGCTTTGCCAATCCGCCGGCGGGCATGGCGCATGGCCTGAACTGGTGGATACTTTACGTCGCGTTGCCCGCGATCGTGCTCGAACTGATTCCACGCGTGCACTTCGATGCGCAATTGTGGTTCCCGATCGTGTCGATGTGGCTGGTCTTTGCCGGCGCATGGCTGCTGTTTGGCACACTTGGCCCGCGCCTGGGCTGGTCGCGGGCGCGCACGGGCGCGTTGATTCTCGTTTGCGGTATAGGCAATACCACGTTCATGGGTTATCCGATGATGCAGGCTATGTACGGCCAGCCAGGTTTGGCGATGGCCGTCGTCGCCGATCAGCTAGGCAGCTTCCCCGTGTTGATCATCGGCGGCATCGTGGTGGCTTCAGTGTACGCCGGACGCACGCCCGATCCGCGCCTGATCGTGCGTCGTATCCTCACGTTCCCCGCATTCATTGCGCTGATCATCGGCATCGTCGTGGGCTGTTTGGGCGGCTGGCCGAAATTTGTCGATGGCTTGTTCGGCCCGATCGGTTCGACGCTGACACCGCTGGCTTTGTTTTCTGTCGGCTTGCAGTTCAAGTTCCATCCCGGTGAACGTCAAATTGGTGCGGCAACGTTGGGTCTGGCCTGGAAACTTGCGCTAGCGCCCGTGCTGTGTTGGTTGCTCGGAATCGCCGCCGGTATGAGCGGATTGACGTTGAGCGTGAGCGTGCTGCAGGCAGCGATGGCGCCAATGGTGTCGGCAGCGATCCTGGCCGACGAATACGATCTGGACCCGACATTGGCCAACACCGTGCTCGGCGCTGGCATTTTGCTGTCGATGCTGACCTTGCCGCTCGGTTATTGGCTGCTTGGCGGGTGAACGAATGAACGATACAGGCAGCGTGCGCGCGGACATCTGGTTGTGGGCTGCGCGATTCTTCAAGACGCGCAGCCTGTGCCGTCAAGCTATCGATGGCGGCAAGATTGCGCACAACGATGCCGCCTGTAAACCGGCCAAGCCGGTCAAGGTTGGCGATCGCATTCGCATCACTCGTGGCGAAGAGACGATTGAAATCGACGTGCTGGGAATTTCCATCAAACGTGGTTCGGCCAGCGTGGCGCAAGCCTTGTATCGGGAAACCGATGCCAGTATGGCGGCGCGCGAAGCAGCACGCGAACAACGGCGGCTGATCGGTAACGTCGGTCCGGACAAGCGCCCCGACAAGCAGGATCGGCGCGCATTGCGCCGACTAAAGGGTTGGCGTTGATGGATGGCGATTCAATCGCCGACGCGGTCGTGTATTTGGTGGGCGGAAGTCAATCTAACTAATATCGTAACTATTTGATTCAATGTATATCTATTTGATTATACGTTCGATGTTACCGCCAAAGTTACCGCCAACTTGGCGCGACACTCTCAAAAAATGACGTAAACTTTTGCTGTCTGCGATTGGCCACGCGCAGGGTCTGTTCGTCCAGCAGCTCAGCGAGGCTTCCTGCCATCGAGCGTGCCCAGGCGCGGGGTGTCTGCATGATCGTCAAATGCAGGAGTGGTGCCAGTGGGGTATTGTCGCGAAGTGGTGTAGGAGTATTCCTACGGAAAGTCGAGAACTACGCGCACGCCATCGCTCTGCACTTCATGTATTACAACTTCGGGCGCATCCATAAGACGCTGCGCGTGACGCCAGCGATGGAAGCTGGCGTTTCGGGTCGCGTTTGGAGCTTAGAAGAAATCGCGGCGTTGGTGCGAGACCCGGTAGCTAGGAAGCGAGGACCATATAAAAATCGTGAAGCAGATTGATATTCAGTGCGGAGCCTTAGCTAAGGCTTCAACGAGCTTGGCCGCAAGAGGTCCGGCCATGAATTGCCACAAGATCGCAAGCACGCCAACAAGAATACCGATTGCGGCAAGATACAGTTCGGCTCTGGTCGGCACATGATCTACTTTTGTTTTTATGGCGCTGATGTCTTCACGAACTTTACTCACATCGCTTTCAACGCGCCCCACGCGTCCAGCTAGATCATTGATGAAGATTTCGTTTGTCATGTTGTCTGATGTTGCATCTTGAGAAGAAACAATCGTAACTTTAAATGGCTCGCGGTCACGGGATTGCGTAATTCCCGGCGCGTCAACCATAAACGATTGGCTGTATGACAATGGGATGCCTGCCACAGTTCATTCCTTGTTGCCGGATGCTTGCTTTGTAAGCACACCAATGAACCGAGCGAAGTCTTGCTCTGTCATTGATATTGCGGCGATATCCTCTCGAACAAGCTTTGCGTCATCCTCCTTGATTTCTAGGATCATGCGAGCTTTCTTTCCGTCCTCGGCA
Source organism: Rudaea sp. (assembly GCA_039935035.1). GTDB lineage: Bacteria > Pseudomonadota > Gammaproteobacteria > Xanthomonadales > Rhodanobacteraceae > Rudaea. The sequence continues at coordinate 21,364 of JBDTLA010000177.1, forward strand.
GTGGATATCGCCGCAGTTTCGCGCAAAATGACGAAATTATCCCTACTGAAATGGATATGTATCATTCCATCTGGCGTGGGTCCTCCTACCATCACATGTGTCGCTACGCCTGACACATAGTTAGAATTCCTGACATGTTCCAACTGGCCATCGCCGAGTTTCAATTGCATGTGGCGCGGCACGTCCATCGGTTCGCTGGCCATCCCTATACTCCCCTATATGGCTAAACCTTTGCGGTTCAAAGGAAATCATACTAACAAGCTCCAGAGAGAGCCAGAAATTTCAAACTAGACGACTACCCGTCATTGAGACAATTTGATACTCATGTCGATGACGTGCCCGTTTCGGTAAATCGTCAGTTCCACGGGTTGGCCTCGCTTGCGATGCAATATTTCTGAAGCCGCTTGAGTCCCGTAGACGGCTTGACCATCGATCTTGACGATAATGTCACCAGCCAAAACATCGTTACGAAATGCCGGTGTGTCGTTTACTACGGACGTTACATAGACACCACTATTCGATTGAAGGGTGGATCGCTCTGCGTCACTTAGGTCACGCCAGTTAGCACCGAAAATGTATTTTCGTTTTACGAAATACACTGCGCCGTAGTCATAGCGCGCCGTACTGACAGGGATGTAGGTTGTCTTGCTGCCAAAGGTTGTAGTTGTGGAATTTCCGTATGCTGTAGCCGAGCCGCCGGAGCCGTATGCTGTCGCAGAACCGCTCGTGTAGGAGGTGGTAGAGGTCGGCGTTGTTATAGGCACTTCGCTAGATACGGTGCCGGTGTAACTTGGATTCACGACTACTACCAGATCCGCGCCGACTTTTTTTGCTTGAGCAATTGCACTTTTCTCTTGCTCGCTGTGCCCACTATTGAAAGACGAGTAGCCAATTGCGCTATATCCCCGCCTAGCGTAAAGGTTTTGATCTGGCGCGACGCGCGAATGTTCGATGATGGGCATTTCCGGTGGTGGCGCTGCGCGCTGGGCTGCGACAGCTTCTGGCGTTGCACCGGGTATCTGCGTGTAGAACTTGGTATAACCGCTTGCGCATGCCGTAAGGCAAAGTATCAAAGCTAAACTGATTCCCAATCTCATGATTTTCCCCTTGCTCCAGCGCACGGTTCACCTGCTCCTCGCACCCTAGTCCAATCTTGCGTGAATGTGAACCTAGATAGGCGGATCGCCCGATGGCGCGCGATTGCAACCGTCGCCCGATTCCCGTTCGTTTCTATTTTGTCGCAAATTCGCGCGCGCCCGTTCTTTGCCTGTGGCAGTGCGCGGTCCCGTACTCAATCCCCCGTGAAATTTGCACCGGCGTTTGCCGGGTTCTGATTGGCAACGGCACGGATTGCCCTTGCGGGTTCGCGCACTGCATAGCACGCGCGTATTGCGATACCGTTTAGCGACGCGAGCTAGATACGCACCAGCCCACGCAGGCAATAGGTAGTCATTCATCGGCACCGAACTCCATGACGCGTGCGCGCGTACGTGCGATGTATGACAAAACTCCGGAATCGCGCATCGTATTTCCTCCTAGTTTATTCCGGAAAACCTTCCGCGCCGGCCAATACCAGCGCGTCAATGACGGTGGAATAGTCTCCCCCTGCGAAGTGGCCAGTGCGCGAATCAATGAGGGCTTGCGCGCGCTTGCTCGGGTAGTAGTCGATGCGCCGGTATCGCTTTCGCCGTGAGCGTTGCGCCTCTAGTCTGCTCGACTTTTTCCATGCCTGCCATTCGGTTACGTCGGAAATTGTGGCAATAGGTTGCCCAGGTTGCCACGTCATGCCCGCACCTGTTCGGCATGCGACGCTGCGGCGTTCTGTTCCAAGCGTCGATATGCCCAGCGCCGCGCAGGCACAACGTACAGTACGCAATGCGCGTGGCCGCACCGCTTCGCCAGCTCGAAACGCTGTACGTCGCCGCGTCGATTGTTCCAGCCTGCGGTGCGCTTGGCTGTTTCCAGCGCGTGCAATACGTCATCGGGTAGTTTTGGTTTCATTGTTCATTGCCTTCGTTTCGTTCTTGCACCCATACGAGCATCCGAAATTCACTGGCTTGGCGACCTATGAGCTTGCCGCAGCTCACGCGATCAAGCACGCCGTCCGCGACCAGCGCGCACAGCATGCTTGCGGCACTGGTGAAGTTAATGTCCAGCAGTTCGCCCGCGGTTCGTGCGCTCAGGAAAAACGGATCGTTGCCCGCTTTGAGTTGCAGCCGTCCGCATATTCTCACCAGCCGCAATTGGCGTGGCTGGTAATCGTCTGGCAGTCCATCCGCCAATGAATCGGAATCCACGTTATCCAGTAGTTCGGTCAGAAATACGCCCTCAGGAAAACGCACGCTTTCCCAAGACCGCGAGAAGTCACCCCAGGACTCGGCGAAGTCCACGGTGCCAATGGTCGGCAGTGCCAGCGTATGCCAATGTTTCACCAACTCGCGCAGTTCCCCCCGCGTAGCATCTGGCCTTCGGGCCTTCGCGCGACGCACCAGTGCGAAAAGGCTGCGGTTTCGCTGGCCGACATTCGCCGGAATGAATTTCGCAAGGCAAAGTTTTGCAATCCAGCTTTGATCCTTGGCGAGTGCCCCCATGACTTGAGTCTCTTGAGTCTCTTGAGTCTCCTGTGTCCCTTGTGTCTCCTGTGTCCCTTGTGTCTCTTGTGTAGGGCGGAATTGGAAAGCAGCTAACGCAACACTACTTTTGCCTATTTTAGAAACCGCCGTTATCGCCTTCGCATCGAATCCGAACGCATCACGCAACGCCTCCAGCGTGTATGGTGCCGCATAGTTCAATGTCACGATACGCGAACAAAACGGTTCGCCCTTGCAATGGTCGAATCCGGGCAAGCGCATGACGCGCGGCAAATCACAAACAACCGGATCGGCGGCAAATCGCGCGGCAAGTGCCCTTTGCAGCGGCGTAAAGTCGGCCAGCGAGCAATCCGCCGCGCGCCAGTAGGCATGCCAGCGATTAGGCGATGATTCCACAATGCAATGCGGGGGCAGCAGTGCGGCCATAACGGGTTCGAGCGGTGCACCGTCAAGGTCTACAAATACGGCGCGGATGCGTTGCACGTTGATCGTGCTGCGTCCATTGCCGTCGCCCGCGTTAACCATCCAATAGACGCCAGCGCCGCGAGCGTTCAAGTCTGCAAGCGTTGTGCGGTGTTGCCCCAGCGTGCCGTGCAAATATTTTGCGAGCGGGTCTCGACGACTTCCGCCGCGGGCCTTCTTTCGTTTCTTGTCATCCGTGAAAGTCTGGAAAGTCACAGGCTCGCCCGGTGCCAATAGGTCAAGCAACGTGGCTGCATCATCGGGAACGATGGCGAGCTTTGAAACCGCGTTCATGTCGGCGCACCCATTGCGCTTTGCGATCCTTCTGCGCGCATTGCTGGCGTATCGATGCTGGAGCTAGCCTGCATCACTGCCAGAGTGCCCAAAGCTCCATCGTGCGCGTGTACGGCTGCACTATCGGGTAAGACTTCCGGTTTAGCGCCCAGATTACGAATGCGGCGGATTGCTTCATCGTGCGGCAGACTTGCCCAACCTTCGGGAAGGTCCGCAGGAACACGCGACGCGATCCAATGCGGCGGTGTTCGTGGCATCGGGCGAAACCGCCACAAGGGGCAATCCACGATGCAGCATGTCGCCACTTGCTCGCGCCAAGTGCCAGCGGCAGCGGGATCGTAAATGCAGCCACGGCACATTTGACCAATGGCAGCGCCGCGTGTCTTGGGCGTGGTCATGGCTGCTCCTCGCCAGCGAGTAACGCATGCACGATGTCCAGCCAGTCGGCAGCGTCCACCATGCGCCAGTCGGGCGAATCGGTTTGCAAGGCGTAGCGGTCAAGCTCAGCGCACGCGATGTTGACGCCAATCAATGCCAGCAATTGGCACGCGCTCGCCGCGTCGGACACGGTGGGCGGCGCGGGCGCTGATTCGATCATAAGCGCTGGATTCATGGCGCAGCATCCTTGCAGGCATCACCCGCGATGAACGCAGCTAGGTCGGCGCAATGATAGCGGACAAGGCGTTCACCGATCTTGCGCACACGTGGGCCTTTACGGAGCCAGCGCCAGTTGCGCAATGTTTGAACGGATGTAGACAGAATCGCGGCGGCTTCGGTTTCGTCTACTAGATCGCCTGGCTTGATAGGTTCTAGGTGAGGTGTTGCTAAGAAGGTACTGGAGGACATGGCCGGTCACTTACATATGCTGGCGGTGCCAGCGGTATGCAGCATTGAGCCTTAAAAATTAGCGGAAAAGCATAATCTTGCGATGCAGAGTAAGTACTATGCGCTGCATGGTCAGCACTAGTTTGAGTGCTTGAATTGTCTTACCCAACGGCCAGCCACTTCTTTGGTGATGGAGCAAGCCTTCGCGATGGCGCGTTCGGCATCAGCCTGCACGGTCCATGCTCGGCTTTTCCAAATTTCTTGACCGCGAAGTTTATTTTCACGGTTTGCTATGTGTCCTTTGTTTGCGGCCTCTCGATTGCGTCGCGTTAGCTTCGCCAATTGTTTCCTTTCGCTCAGGCAAAGCCCAAAGCGAAATTGCGCTTCGGCAAAAGAAATCGCTCCCTGTCTAATAGCCCATGCTTTTCGCTCCCTATCGTCAATTTTCGCGTAGTAGGCGTATTCGCCGAATGCCCAAAGGGCCACTGCTGCGCACAGTTCTTGCGCCGTTGCATCGTCGGTGTGCGTCATTACAATACTTTCAATTACTATTTCCGCCGGGTCGTCCTCACCACTGAGGCTCTCGTCAATTACCGAAAGCCACGCTTCGTGGCTAACCCAGGAATCCCGCGCGTCCGCTTGAGAGATATCGATTGCCGTTTCGACTAGTTCGACGGCGCGGTGCAGAACGTTTTCTAGTTTGGCGCGTCTCTTTGGCGGCCCAAACGCTTGAAGTGCGCTGTGTAATAGCGGCCCTAGCCCTACGGATGGCCTATGTACATCGAAATAGTTATGGTCTTCGCGAAGCGAGAATTCTGACAGAAGCCAGCGATCAAAAGGCCAATCACCGGTTGATTTTTCTTCTAGCCAAGCATCAATTTCGGTGTTTGACACAGTGCACCTTCCTCGCCCTTCAAAGATCGCCACGGCAACGCGGTGAAGGTGTCCGCGCGTTCGGTGATCGGCCTTAGCCGTGGTGGTTCGGTTTAACTGGCCTTGCGCTTGATCGGCACAACCTTGCGAGGTGATGCGCGCAGGCCGTCTAGGTAATCGGCCCACGACTGCATCATCTTGCGACGTTCGACCAAGTGCGCCGTGCGGTTGTATGCACGTCCGTTTGGATCGCGTACCGCGTGCGCTAGTTGGTGTTCGATGAAGTCGGGGCGAAAGCCCAAGTGTTCGTCCAGAACGGTGCGCGCCATCGCACGGAAGCCGTGGCCGGTCATGGTGTGCTTGTCGTATCCCATGCGGCGCAGGGCAGCATTGAGCGCCATGTTGCTCAATGGTTTTTTGCGGTCGCGCATGCCGGGAAAGACAAACCGACTCGATCCGGTCAGCGGCCAGAGTTCGCGCAGGATTGCCACAGCTTGCGATGACAAAGGCACGATGTGATCGGCGTCCGTTTTTGTGACGTGATAGCGCCACTCGCCTGCGTCAAGGTCGAAGCCTACCCACTCGGCTTGGCGCAATTCGCCCGGTCGCACAAACAGCATCGGCGCGAGTTTCAAGGCGCATGCGACGGTGAACGTTCCGGTGAACGCATCAATCGCGCGCAGCAGGTTGCCTATCTGGTCGGGATCGGTAATCGCAGGGTAGTGTTGCGGCTTCCACGGTGTCAGTGATCCGCGCAGGGCAGGGGCGGGGTTGGCGGTTGCGCGCCCGGTAGCGATTGCGTAGCGGAAAATCTGTCCGCAATTCTGGTGCGCGCGGTGAGCGGTTTCGACCGCGCCGCGTGATTCGATCCGGCGCAACACGGCCAGCAAGTCTGGCGCGGTAATGCCGGCAATTGGTTTTGATCCAATCCACGGAAAAACGTCACGCTCAAGGCGGCGAATGATCTTCTCGCCATGGGTCGGTGCCCAGGTCGAGGCGTGTTTCTCGTACCACTCACGCGCGATGGCTTCAAAAGTATCTGCACCCGCCAAGGTTTCGGCTTTGCGTTTCTCGCCGGGGTCGATGCCATCGGCCAGCAACGTGCGCGCTTCGTCGCGGCGCTCGCGGGCTTTCTTGAGGGAAACGTCTGGATAGATGCCCAGCGATAGCGTGTTGCGCTTGGGCGTGCCGGGGCGACGGTAATCGAATCGCCACCAGCGCCCTCCATCCGGTTTTACCAGCAGGTACATGCCCCGCTCATCGGCAAGTTTGTAAGCCTTGATTTGCGACTTGGCGTTGTGGACTGCGGAAGAGGTCAACATGACGGTAACAGCCTTGCGACGGTATCGGTTACCGCCAACGTTACCGCCAAACTTGCGGTAACTCAAGGGATGCTTGGGATGTTTGCGGGAAGTGCAGACAAGAAAAAACCGCGTACTGGCGCGGTTTGTTGGGTATTGCGGGAGGTTGCGGGAAGTGTATTTGGTGGAGCGGAAGGGGATCGAACCCTCGACCTCTGCATTGCGAACGCAGCGCTCTCCCAGCTGAGCTACCGCCCCACACGAACCAATGCGCCGAGTGGGATCGGCGCGAGGGCGCGAATGATACATCGTGGGCCCGTGCGCGCCAAGCCCAGATCTGGATGCAGCACGACACCGGCTCCGATGACGCACACTTGCCGTTCGAGTTGCAATCAAGATTCTGCGAGTAGCAAGCGCAAAGCAGCGTAATCCACGCCAAGCGGCCGCGCAGTGCTTGGAAGTGCAAGCAGGCTGGCCAATGCCGGTGGGATCGGCACGGGCGCGTCGATCAAGGCTTCGACGATGCTGTCGAACTTGGCTGGATGCGCCGTGGCGACGGCGACCCAGTCGCCATCCGCACCTTCCTGTCGCAGCCCCCGTAAGGTCCGGATTGCGGTCGCCGTGTGCGGGCACACGGCTTGGTCCGATGCCTGATGGAATTCGCGGATGGTGGCCTGGATGGCGGCGTCGCCGATGCAGTCGACCGCGAAAGTGCGGCGCAGTTGATTGGCGTCGGGATACAGCCAACGCAAGCGTTCGAAATTGCTCGGTGCGCCGACATCCATGGCATTGGCCAGCGTGGCGATGCTTGGGCGTGGCGCATAATCTGCGCCCGAAAAGAAATCGCGCAGCGTCGCGTTGGCGTTCGTGGCCAGCACGATACGTCCGATCGGCAGCCCCATTTTGCGTGCCATCATGCACGCCAGCGCATTGCCGAGATTGCCGGTTGGCACGACGAAGTTCAAAAGTGTACTTTGTTCGCGGTAATGGGAGAGCGTGGCCTGCGCGTAATACGCCATCTGCGGCAGCAGGCGGCCCAGACTGATGCTGTTGGCCGAACTCATCGGCACGTCGTCGCGCAACGCGCGGTCGCCTAAGGCCTGTTTGACCAGGCGTTGGCAGTCGTCGAAGTTGCCGCCGACGTAAAACGCCTGCACGTTGCCGCCGAAACAGCCCAGTTGGTGCGCTTGGCGCGGCGACACGCGGCCGTCGGGATAGAGAATGACGACGCGAAAGCCTGGAACATCATGGAACGCAGCGGCGACTGCAGCACCGGTATCGCCGGAGGTAGCGACCAAAATCGTCAGCGGGTTGTTGGATGTGCGCGGAATGCGGCGCAAGCATGCGGCGAGAAACTGCGCGCCATAATCCTTGAATGCCGCGGTTGGACCATGGAACAACTCCAGCATGAAATCGCCGGGTGTGCGCAACGCCCGCAATGCAGCCGGAAACGAAAAGGCTTCCGCGCAAATGGCGGGCAGTTCCGTGTCGAGCGCATCGTCAGCAAAGAATGGCGCCAGCAGTCTTGCGGCGATATCCGGCAGCAATTCGCAGCCATTGAAGTCGTGCGCGGACATTTGCGGCAACGATTCAGGAACGTATAGTCCGCCATCCGGAGCGAGCCCCGCAGCTATCACATCACTCAAACTGGCGGGCGGTGACTTAGCTCGCGTACTGCTGAACTTCATGGCAGCAAACTCGCGGCTGGGCCATTGAGAGACGTGACGAAACTCTCGCTTTCCAACCCGACTTTGGCGAAGCCGGCGCGCATCGATGTCGTAGCGGACTGGGCTAGTTCGCGCGATTCGAACCAGGCAAACACGCTGGGTCCGGCGCCGGAAATGCTCGCGCCAAGTGCGGCGTGATCGAGCGCGGCCTGCTTGACGTGGGCGAAGCCAGGAACAAGTGAAGCACGACGCGGTTCGATCAGCACGTCGCGCAAACCGGACCGCACCAGATCCGCATCGCCCGTGTGCAAGCCACACAACGTCATCGCGAGATTGCCGCTTTGCGCAACGAATTCGTTGAGCGCGTACGCGCCTTTCAGCGCTTCGCGCGCACGCCGGGTTTCCAGCGTAGCCTGAGGGTGTACAAGTACACAATGCCATGCTGCAGGCGCGGACACACGCACCAGCCGGTGCGCCGTGGCGAGCACGATTCCGCCAAGCAGCATCGGGCCGACGTTGTCGCCGTGGCGCCCCCCGCTGGCGACGGCTTCGCCGGTCAACGCGTGTGGATACAACTGCGCTGTCGACAAAGGTGATTCCAGCAGCGCATTTGCGGCCACGAGCGCGGCAACTGCCGAAGCCGCCGAGCCACCCATGCCGGAACCGAATGCGATGCCCTTGTCCAACTCGATCTCAAAGCCAAAAGACAGATCGAGGAAGTCGCGTAACGCGATCAACGCGGCACCCGCAGTGTTGAGTTCGGCGTGCATTGGCAGTTCGACGGCATTGCCACGAATTGCGCCGATGCGAACTTCGCGCGTTTCGATGCGGCGCACGGTAGCGCGGTCTCCGGGCCCGGCGAGCGTCATTCCGAGAATGTCAAAGCCCACACCGAGATTACCTATCGAGGCGGGAGCGAAGGCGGTGGCGGTTCGTTGCGAAAGTTTATCTGGCATGCGGTTCATTGTAGCGATGAGGGAAAAAGACGCGATTCTCAAACGCCCTCTCTCCCAACGATCGAGCTTTTGGGGGCGACGGGGCAAGAGCGAAACCCAAGTCTAGACTTGGGCACCGAGTGCGCTGGCAACGCGCAGCAGATCGGAAAACACGCCGGCTGCGGTTACTTGCGGCCCGGCGCCGGGGCCTTGCACGATCAAGGGATTATCGCGGTAGCGCATGGTCGTGAATTGTACGATGTTGTCGGTGAGCTTGATGTTGGCGAACGGGTGATCGCAAGGCAGTTCGACGAGACTGACACGAGCGACTCCGTCGCTTTGCAGATGCGCGACGTAGCGCAGCACGCGTTGTCGCGAGCGTGCTTGTGCGAGGTGCTGTGCCATCGGCGCATCCAGTTCGTCGAGACGCGACATGAAGTCGTTCGCGTCGGCATCTAGCAGCGTGTGCGGTACGAGATTTTCCACGTCGACATCGGCCAGCGACAATTCGCATCCAGCCTCGCGCGCGAGGATCACCAGCTTGCGCGCAACATCCGTGCCGGACAGATCATCGCGTGGATCAGGTTCCGTGTATCCGAGCGCATGTGCCTCGCGCACCAGCACGGAAAACGCGACGCTGCCATCGAATCGATTGAACAACCAGGCCAGTGTGCCGGAAAGGATGCCATCGATGGCGATGAGTTCGTCGCCGGTATCGAGCAAGTCGCGCAAGGTCTGGATGATCGGCAGGCCTGCACCAACGGTAGCCTCATAGCGAAAGCGTGCCGCACCGGATGCGCAGGCGTCACGAATCGCACGATAGCGATTCAGTGGCCCCGCGCCGGCATGCTTGTTTGGCGTGATGACGTGTATTCCTGCTGCCAACCAGTGCGGATAGTGCGCGGCCACGGCATCGCTGGCGCTGCAATCGATGATGATCGCGTGCGGCAGGCGGGTCGCGTTGACGTGCTCACCGAGGGCAACCAGATCGCAGTCGAGTTGCGCACCTTGCGTCCAGTTGCGCCATTGCTCGCCAGCATGGCCGCGCTGATCCAGCCACATGCGCTTGCTGCCGGCAATGGCACGCACGCGCAGGTCGAGATTGGAGTTGAGCTTGAGGCGCGCCGATGCCGCCGCAATCTGGTCGAGTAATGCCGCTCCGACATGACCCGGGCCAATCACGCCAATCGATATGGTTTGTGCAGAAAGATAGAATGCCGCATGTGCGGCGCGCAGTGCCCGCGTCGCATCTTGTGCATCGATCGCAATCGAAATGTTGCGCTCTGATGCGCCCTGGGCGATGGCGCGAATATTCACCCGAGCACGCGCCAGCGCACCGAACAGGCGCGCTGCGATTCCGGGTTGCCCGGCCATGCGATCGCCGACCGCGGCCAGTACGGCAATACCGCCGCAGCTCTGCACGCCGTTGAGCTGGCCGGCGTCCAATTCGCGCGCAAACGCGTTCTCGATCGCGACCTTGGCAACGCTGGCCTGATCTGCGCGCACGACGCAACAGATTGAATGCTCCGAGGATCCTTGCGAGATCATCATCACCGATATTTGCGTGGCTTGCAGTGCGGCGAACAGGCGCTGCGCGGTGCCCGGAACGCCGATCATGCCGTTGCCTTCGACGTTGATGAGCGCCAGGTCGTGCGCCAGGGTGAGTCCCTTGACCGGACCGGCGTCGTCGCCATCGGCGTCGATGCGCGTTCCCGCAAGTTCCGGCCGAAATGTGTTGCGAATGAAGATCGGCAGGCCACGCGCGATGGCTGGCGCCATGGTTTGCGGGTGGATGACCTTGGCCCCGAAGTAAGCCAACTCGCAGGCTTCCGCATAGCTCATCGCGGCCAAGGTGACGGCTTCAGGCTCCACCCGCGGATCCGCGCTGAGCACGCCATCCACGTCGGTCCAGATATGCAGTTCTTGCGCCTGCCACAATGCCGCGAAGATAGCGGCGGAATAGTCGCTGCCGTTTCGGCCGAGCACGGTTGCGCGACCGTTCGCTTCGCGGGCAATGTAGCCGGTGACGATGATGCGCGATTGCGAATTGGATTCGCGCCAGCGTGCAAGCAGTGCCGAAGTGGCTTCCCAATCGACAGCGACTCCGAGTTCTTCGTGGCGTACGACCAGTACTTCGCGTGCATCAAGCAACGCATAGTTGATGCCGCTGCCTTGAAGCACGGCATGAAGAAGTTGCGCACTCCAGATTTCGCCTTGGCCGCTGATGGCGTCGGCCACATTGCGTTCTACACTTCTCAACACGGCAATGGCGTGGAGCCGGTCGGCGAGTTCCTGGAAACTACACTCAAGGTTCGAGTTGATCTGCGTGGCTTGATCGCCAAGCAACTGCTCGGAAGTGGCAAGATGCTGTGCGCGCAGGGTTTGCCATGACGCTTGCCAATGCGACCCGGTCGCCGCTTGCTGCGTCAGCGCGATCAGCGCGTCGGTAACGCCGTGCATTGCGGAAACGACGACGATTTGAACTTCGTCTCGTTCGCGCAGCAATGTTGCGACATGGGCGATGCGTTGCGCATCGGCAAGCGAGGAGCCCCCAAACTTGTGCGCGATGATTGCCGTGCCCGCAATGGCTGCAGAGCTGACTTCCGGTGAATTGGGTTTGTTGCGTTCGAACGTTTCCATGGAAGCTCCGATTCGGGGCTCCGCGCTCGTTGAGGGTGGGGTTATTTGCGCCCGCATCCTCGTTGAGGTGCGGGGCCGATGCTGAAGAACTATCTGCGCACAGGCGACCGCACCACAAAAGTCGTGGTTGTCGTCATAGTCGTCGTAAGGGTGATTGCGGTGTGCATGGCGGCAGTGGAACCGATGGGCGGGGGCCGTGTCAAGTTTTTAGGGCAGAGTGCTGCGGGCTGATCGGACTCGGGATCCGGTAACTCCCACACCCCACCATTCCCGCGAAATCGGGAGACGCTCCACAAACGCCGGAGAGCTGGCAATCCTGTTTTCGCTTTTGTCTTTCACGCCCGGAAATCAAGAGAGAATTGAATCCCCGCCTACGCAGGAATGACGAGAAGGAGAGTTTCCATTCATATTTCTCATGCGTCGTGGCATCTGCCTCGCCACGCCCCAATCACTCCAGCCGTTCCATCAACACATCGTGCAGCAGCGGCCTGCGCCAGCCTTCGAGTACGGCGGGCCATGCATGTTCGCCGACCAATACTTCCAGATGCTTGCGCGGACATAAAAGACCTTCGGGCAGATTCAATTCGGTGGCAACGCGACTGATTTCGTCGCGCAACGAAGCAAGCGTTCGTTTCTGTGCGCTGGTCAGTGCCGGTGGAATCTCCGCGATATCGAGTTCCTCTGGTTGCAGTGGTTGCAGCAGCAGTTCCAGCAACTCGGTGCGTTGGGCTCCGCGCAATGCGCGCAGGCCTTTGCAGCGTTCGAACAACTCCGTCGCGTCGGCAGGTGGTTGGGCCGCGAGCGACAACGCGTGCGCATCGTCGAGCAGCCACGGACGTGGCTTGTCCAGGCTGCGCGCGCTCACATCGCGCCAAAGCAAAAGGCGGCGCAAAACGGCCTGACGTTCGCGCGGCCATTCGCTGGCACCGCGAAAACTGCGTTGCGGTTGCGGGTCGGGCTGCGTGTTGCAGATGCGCTGGACCATTCGCTGGCAATCTTCAGCCAGCCAATCCGCGCGCCCGAGTTCAGTCAGCTTGTCGACCAGAATCGCATGCAGTGCTGGCAGGTGCAGCACGTCCTGCGCGGCATATTCGAGTTGCGATTCGCTCAGTGGACGCTGCATCCAATCCGAACGCGTTTCGGCTTTCGGCAGGTCGATTCCCAGCAGTTGCGCGACGAGCTTCTGATAACTCAGGCCGAACCCGAGCCCAGCCATGGACGCGGCAATCTGGGTGTCGAACAACAGCGCAGGGCCTTCCGGAACGATATTGCGCAACGCTTCGAGATCTTCGCTGGCACTGTGCATGACGCACTGGTGCTGTGCATTGCGCAGGCGATTGGCCAGGCTCGTCGCGGCGCCGAGCTGCGGTGCGTCGAGCAACGCGATTTCCCCATCGACGTTGATTTGCACCAGCGCCAGGCACGAGAAAAACGTGTTGGTGCGCATGAATTCGGTGTCGAGATACGTCGCACCGGCAGCGTTGTGCGTGTCAAGCCACGCGTCGAGTTCGCCATTTGCGGCGGTCCATTGATGCACGTTGGAATTCCTGTGGTTGCGTAATGTCCCGGACGAAACAGTACACTATTCACCATTCACTACTTTGCAAACGCTCACATGCCGGGAACCGAAGTCGTCCGCAAGCAAACCGTGCTGGGAGGTGCGGCAGGAATCGCGTTGATTGCATTCGCCTTGATCTGGCGATTCTACCCTGTGAACTTCGCCGACAGGACCCCGACTGTCGTACCAGCTCCGACTCCGATCGCCGAGCCGACCATGACGATTGCGCAAAACCCCGCAATTCCGAAGCCGCCAACCGTCGCGTCTGAATTGCCGAAGGGTGAGCCCGAAGCCGACTCCACCGCGGCGCAAACTCCGGCCGTACCGCCCAGCAAGGCGATCGCCGCTTTGCTGAAAAAGGCGGATCAGGCGATGACCAAGGAACACTATCTGGAGCCCAAGGATGGCAGCGCGTTGGCGTTGTTTGGACAGGTACTGGCCCAGGACAAGGAAAATGCCGCGGCAAATGCCGGCATCGAAAACATATACAAATCCATTCTGCAGCAAGCTGACGCGGCACTGGATCGCGGCGACGAACGCGAATCCGCGCGCCTGATCGCGCAATTGAGTGCGCTGCCTCACCAGAGTGAAGAATTGGGACCGTTGCAGGCCCGCTTGAAGACGTTGACGGAGGTTCTACCGCTGCTGACGCGCGCCGCGGATGCACTGCAACAAGGCCACGCCACTGCGCCGCCGCGCGACAATGCGCTGGAAATCTACCGTCACGTGCTTGAACTGGATCCCGGCAACAAGCTGGCCGACCAGGGTTTGGGCCAGATCCAGGGCAAGTTCCTGGATCGCGCACTGGCGGCCGCGGCACAGGACGATTTCACCGGAGCGGACAAAATTCTGAGCGAGGCTTCGCCGCTTCGACCCGGTTCGCAGCAGTTGCTCGATACGCGCACGCGGATCGAAGGCATTCGTCGCGAAATGGCGTCGAACATTCTCAGTCAGGCCAACTCCGCACTGGATGCCGGCAATCCGGATTTGGCCGAATCGCTGGCCAAGAAAGCGCTCGTGCTGAGCCACGATCTGGCTGGCGTGGACAAATTCAACCAGCGCCTGCGCAATGCGCGCCTGTATGCCAGCTTCAGCCCGGGCCAGATCATCACGGATAAATTCCGTGACCGCCATGGCACTGCGCCGGCGCTCGTGGTGATTCCGACGGGCAGCTTCGTGATGGGATCCAGTCCGAACGAATCCGGGCATCGGCCCAGCGAAGAGCCCGCGCGTGATGTGGTGATTTCCACCGGTTTTGCGTTGGGTCGCGACGAAGTCAGTGTCGCGCAATTTCAGACCTTCAGCGACGATTCCGATTACAAAACCGATGCCGAGACCAGCGGCACATCCAGCATCTACGACGAGCGCACCGGTCAAATCATCAGCCGCCGCGGCGTGACCTGGCGCGATGATTACCTCGGCGACAAAGCCGCCGACAACCTGCCGGTCGTACATATTTCGTGGAACGACGCGCAGGCCTATGCAAGCTGGCTCGGTGCGCGGACCGGCAAACGCTACCGCCTGCCCAGCGAAGCCGAATTCGAATACGCACTTCGTGCCGGGTCAAAAACCCCGTATCCGTGGGGTACTGGAACCCCGCCCACGGTGATAGACAACGTCACCGGCGATGGCGACCGATCCCCGCGCCTGCGCCGCAGTTGGGCCAAGGCATTCAAGAAGTACACCGATGGATTCTGGGGTCCGGCACCGCTCGGCAAATTTCCGCCCAATGCGTTCGGCTTGCTCGACATGGACGGCAACGTTTCGGAATGGACGGCCGATTGCTGGCACGACAACTACACGCGCGCACCCGCTGACAGCAGCGCATGGATCAATCCCGGTTGCGCCGCGCACGTCATCCGCGGCGGCTCGTGGGGCAGCGCGCCCGAGCAAGTGCGCTCCGCGTACCGCATCTCCGCACCTGCGGCAACGCGCAGCCCGCGCGTGGGCATGCGCGTGGCGCGGGATTTGTAGCCGGTTTGTGATTGCGCCGTGTTGGCGCCGCACTTATAGTCGCAGCCATGCGCATCCAGGCCAATACTGGCCTCGTTGGTGTCAATGATCACGGCGGCCCCACTGCTTGAGAACGAATCCGGCGAATCGCCGGAGCACCTGTTCGCCTTGGTTTACGACGAGTTGCGCCATGTGGCGCGTTGTCAGCGGCGCGCGGTAGGTAGCACACCCACGCTGGACACGACCGCGCTGGTTCACGAGACCTACCTGAAACTGTCGCCCACGCCGGCCGCGGCAGGTCTTTCGCGGGCGCATTTTCTTGCCCTGGCTGCGCGCGCCATGCGTCAGGTGCTAGTCGATCATGCGCGTAGCCGCGCGTGCCTCAAACGCGGCGGCGAGATCGTCTTCACCGATCCGAACGAAAACAGCGCAAGCGTTGCTGGCGACATGATCGACGTGCTCGCGCTGGATCAGGTCCTCGTCGAGCTGGCTGGGCTGGATGCGCGTGCGGCACAAGTCGTGGAGTGGCATGTATTCGGCGGTCTGGGCATCGAGGAGATTGCCAGTCTACAAGACCTGACCGTGCGCACCGTGTATCGCGACTGGCGCCGCGCACGCGCCTTTCTCGTGCAACAACTTGGTTTGTCCGGCACACCGGGAAGCTGATATGGACAGCGCACGCTGGCTTCGCATCAGCGCGGTGTTCGACGCGGTCGTCGAAGCCTCCGAAGCTGATCGCGCGGCTTTGTTGACTGATCTTTGCGCTGGTGATCGCGATTTGCGTAATGACGTCGAGGCGTTGCTCGCAGCCGATATTCACGGCGAGTTTGTCGCCGCGCAAGCCGCCGACATGCGCGCGCTCGCGGCGGCGACATGGATGCGCGACCAGGATGTCGCGGCAGCAGAAGGAACGTTGATCGGCGCCTGGCGCGTGGTGCGCGAAATAGGGCGAGGCGGTATGGGCGTCGTGCTTCTGGTCGATCGTGCCGATGGCCAATACGAACAGCGCGCTGCGCTCAAGTTGATCAAACGCGGTATGGATAGCGAGGCGGTTGTCGCGCGCTTCCTGCGCGAACGGCAAATTCTGGCGCGCCTGTCGCATCCGAATATCGCGCGCCTGCTCGATGGCGGCCTGTCTGCGGACGGACGCTCGTATCTGGTGATGGAATACATCGAGGGCGCGCCACTGCTGCACTATTGTGCGCAGCATCAGCTCGGATTGAGCGCCCGCATCCATTGCGTGTTGCAGATTTGCGCGGCGCTACAGTTTGCGCACCGGCAACTGGTCGTGCATCTGGACATCAAGCCGTCCAATGTACTGGTTACCGAGAGCGGAGAAGTCAGGTTGCTCGACTTCGGTATTGCCAGACTGCTCGGCAGCAATCTGGCGGACGCGGTAACCGAGCCCGAACGCCTTCACGGGCCACTGACTCCAGCCTACGCGGCGCCGGAGCAACTGCGCGGCGAGCCGGTGAGTACCGCGACTGACATCTACAGTCTGGGCTGCCTGATTTACGAATTGCTGGTTGGACAACTTCCTTTCGATGCCAGCGCTGTTGTGAACCATGATGCGTCGTGCAAGGCGCCAAATCGCACCCAACCCGAGGCGCCGAGTCGGGCCATGCTCAGCGGCGCAGATACCAACACGTTGGTTGCAGCGCGCTCTTTGCGCGGTGATCTGGACGTCATCGTGCTCAAGGCGATGCAACCCGAGCCGGAGCGTCGCTACGTCACCGTCGAGGCTTTGGCGCAGGATTTGCGCAACCATTTGCAGGGTCGCCCGATTGCCGCGCGACGTGACAGTGCGCTGTACCGCACCGGGAAGTTCGTGCGTCGTCATCGTGTTGGCGTGGCACTCGCCGCTGTGTGCGTGCTGGCCTTGTTGGTCACCACCGGTGCTGCGTTGTGGGAAGCCGCCAATTCACGTGCGCAGGCGCGTCGCGCTGAAGCGGTTACTGATTTCGTGGTCGACATTTTTCGCGTTGCCGATCCGCGCGGCACGCCAGGCGGCAATAAGTTCAGTGCGAAAGACGTGCTGGATTCTGGTGCCAAACGTTTGGACGCCAGCCTTGTCACCCAGCCGCAACTGGCTGCGTCGCTGGCCGAGGTGCTCGGCAAAGTGTACCTGGAACTTGGTGAGTACGATCGCGCGATTGCCTTGCTGCGGCGTTCGTTGCGCCTGCGCGAGGATTCGGGCCAAGGCGGCGGTGTACCTGCGGACACGTTCGCGATGCTGGCCCGTGCGCAATATGAAAAAGGCGATTACGCGGCCGCGCTGCTAAGTGCCAAACAGGCGCTCGATGGGCATCGCGTGCAGGGCAAAGCCGCTAGTCCGGCGATTGCCAAAGACCTTGCCTTACATGGGGAGATTGCACGGCGTCAGGGTGATTTCCCCAACGCTGAACTTCTGTTGCAACAGGCGCTGGCCACATCCCGTGCGACGCTGGTTGCGCCGCATGCGCAGATTGCCGCGCAACTCAACCAACTCGCCACGCTCTACAGCGATATGCATCGCTTGCCGGATGGTATCGCCTTGACCAAAGAGGCGCTGGCAATGTTTCGCAGTCTGTACGGCGAAAATCATCTGGATGTGGCCGAGAACCTGGTCAACCTCGCCGTATTCAACATGCAATCCGGCCGTGTTGCCGAAGCGCTGCCATCATTCGACGAGGCGATCGCGATCTACCGGCGCTTGCTGCCAGCGGATCATCCAATGCTGGCCGAGGCGCTGGCCGGCAATGCGCGCGCGTTTGATCGCCTGGGTCGCTATCGCGAGGCCGAACCGCTGTATCTGGAAGCCCTGGCCATGCAACGGCGCGTGCTCGGCAACCAGCATCCCGCACTGGCGGCGACGCTGAACAACCTGGCCGTCTTGCACTTCCACGAAGACGATTATGCCGGCAGCGCCGATTACAGCCGTCAGGCGATGGCGATCTGGGCGGCGCAAGGCAAGCCCGAGCACCCGTTCGCCTTGATCTCCAAGTCGCATCTTGCGGTAGCGGTACGCGAATCCGGCGATCTGGTTCAGGCCGAACAAATTGGCCGCGAAGTACTCGATGCGCGCCGCCGGTTGCCCGGTGAAAACCATCTCGCGGTGTCGCTTAGCCTGGACGATTTGGGCGTCACCCTGCGTTTGTCAGGCCACGCCGGTGAAGCGGTTGCGTTGCAACGACAAGCCCGGGATATGCGCGCGAATGTCCCCGGCTTGCCGCCGATGGAATCCGCCATCGCGCAAGTCCAGTATGGATTGAGCGAGTCGGCGGCAGGAGATCAGGCAGCCGCGCGCCAGGATGTCGAGGCGGCTCTGGCGGCTTTGAACAAGTTGAAATTGCCTGACCAGACCCGGATCGCCAGCGCGCTGATTGCCAAGGCACAGATTGCCCTGGTGCGACACGATGTGGAGACAGGCTGCATCGCCGCCAGACAGGCGCTCGACTTGCGCCTACCCGAAGAGGCGGCCAGTAGCTGGCGCCACGCCGACGCGCAAAGCGTTTACGGCGAATGTCTGGCTGCGCGCGGTCAAACCAGTCAGGCCCGCTATCAGCTGCAATCCGCGTTGGCCACGCTGGAACGGGTGCGCGGCGTGGATCACTGGATGACCCGCGCTGTCAGCGAAAATCTGCGCGCGTTGCCCAAAGCCTGAAGCGTGTGACCTGTTCAAGCCGGTGCACGCGTTTGCAATAGAGCGGGTGTCAGTAATCCGTGGTGGATTGCGTATTCCTCAAGTAAGCGAACTTTCATTCAGTCTGCGCGCCAGCGCGTTGACGATTGATTTTGGAATCGCCAAGGCAACACGGCCAAATCGCACGGACATTCTCCTATCGTCAGAGCACATGATGAACATTCGATCGGCAATGCAAACGAAAGTGTTGGGCAGTTTCAGTATTGCGCTTGCAATCGGCGTGCTGACAGCATGCAGCAGCAGTACATCGCCATCGACCAGCGCCGCTGCGACGCCTGCTGCCGGCGTACCGGCCAAGCCCGCTGATTTCGACGCTGCCACGGCGGCGATTCGCGCCAGCGGCATCGTCACAGCGCGCAAGGCCTGCGACCTGCTGAAGCGGCCGGATGCGGAGGCTGCTGTCGGACAACCGCTGCCGCAAAACACCGTGAACCTCACTCTGGGCATCTGCGATTTCAACGCCGCCAATTTTTCCGCCGGCGCCAGCTTGACCGTGGGGAACTGGGAGTCGATGAAGGCTGCGGCGACCGGTGGAAAAACGATGCCCGCCGCGATCGCCGGTGTGGGCGATGAGGCATTGAACCTCAACGGCAGCAATGGCTCGAATCTTTATGTCCGCCGCGGCGACGAAGGGTTCCTGCTCACATTGAATGGGCCGAAGATCGATCCGCTGCCCGATCATGGCTTGGCACAGGAAAAGACTCTCGCGCTGAAGGTTCTCGCGAGATTCTGACCTGAAGTTCCGGTTTGCTTCGCGCGAAGGCTGGGAATTCTGCAAGCCGGAGCCCAATCCTGCTGACTGTTTCAGAACAGCACAGCTGCGCCGTGTGGCATGGAATCGAACTGCGACCACGACGAATTTCAGCAATTTCCGTGGCATCTCATATGAACCGGTGAGAGGCGAACATCTCGTTTCCACGCGGCATCTATTGTCCGTGTCCTGCGCATCATCGCCTTCGTTGCGTTGCTCGATCACCGGGGCAGAAATTATGCAACGACAATTATCGCGACGGCTGAACCTGCAACATATGCGCCTGACCGTGCTGATCCTGCTGCTCGTCGCAGTGCCGATCGCCGCGTTGCTCGGTCTGTTCCACGCTCACGCCGGTATCTGGACATTTGCGTTGGCGGTGATCGCCGCGCTGAGCATGAAAGTCGGGCTGGTCGATCCGTTCGCGACCGTCGCGCTGATCCAGGTTTACGACACGCTCACCTCAGGGCAGACCCCGAATCCGGAGTGGATCGCCAAGCTCGAATCGATGTCAGACTAATTTCGGGAATTGACGCAAAAAGCGCGTACAGCAGGAGCACTACCGTCCGCTGCACTACCCGTCGTGCCGGTGCGTGCATGACGACGTCCAGACGCTGACAGACCATGGCGCGCAGGCAGCCGCGCCAATTTCACGTGCCGCTGTCAGCAATCGGCACGCAACCTCGTATTCCCTAGTGAGCAGCAAATTCGGCCTGCCTGTCGCAGCCGAAGTCGAGCCAGGAGCAAGCCATGAAAGCGATACAGCGTGTGAATGCCGCCCCGAGCGGTGGATCAGATCACCAGAAATCTGCGTCGCCGGCGCTCGGTGTTGGAGAACGACTCTCGTGCAGCCGGTTCAGGCGAGTACTTTTATTGGTTTGCATGGGAGCGTTGGCGGCGGGAACTGGCGCACCGGTATGGGCGGCCATCCCGACGAGCGAACGGCAGGTATTGCTGAATCTTTACGTCAGCACGAACGGTGCGGCGTGGGGCAACAACACCGGCTGGAACGGCGCCGCCGGGAGCGAGTGCGGCTGGCAAGGCATCACCTGCGACGCGAGCGAAACTCATGTTATCGAGGTCGCGCTCGGCTACAACTTCCTGAGCGGGTCACTGCCGGCACTGGACGGATTGACCGCGTTGCAGACCTTTCATGTCAACGACAATTCGTTGACGGGTCCAATTCCCGCCCTGCAGGGGCTGACCGCTTTGCAGTTCTTCGACGCCACCGGCAACTACTTGACCGGACCGATCGCCGCGTTGAGCGGGATGACCACGTTGATTTCCTTCCAAGTCACCAGCAACCAGTTGAGCGGGGCGATTCCCGCGCTCCGCAATCTGCCCAACCTGCAACTTTTCTACGTCAACGACAACCTGCTGACCGGATCGATCCCGCCGCTCGACGCACTCGGGGCATTGAACATTCTCGAAGTCAGTTACAACCAGCTGACGGGATCGATTCCCGCCCTCGCCGCGCTCACCCAACTCAGCGTTTTCGAGGCCGAATTCAATCATCTCGATGGCACGATCCCGGCATTGACAGGGCTGAGCCAACTGGAGTTCGTACTTCTCGATCACAACCAGTTGACGGGTCCGGTCCCGGCGCCGCCGATCCCGAACCAATTACTGGATGGAAGTTCTACTTTGTGCCCGAATCCGCTGACTCCCAACGCCAGCGCGACGTGGGATGCCGCGACCGGAATCACGCCGTGGTACAGCGCGTGCGATCCGATTTTCCAAAATGGGTTCGAGTAATCGGATCTGCACGTCGATCTCGCTTCAACGCACAACCGTGCGCCGCGCGGATGTCAGTGATCCGCGCGCAACCACGTATTCATCAGTGAGCTGCGATTTCCGCCGATTCGCGTCGCATACGGGCAAGCAAACAGTTGCCCGCCGCGATTCTCGATGGCTGGACAGCGCAGACGTGTTCGTCGACCGCACCGCAAAGGAACCGCCCATGCACCCCTTCAACTGTTTCCATACTGCGCGCCAGATCGGCGCACCGAGAAATTTCCGGAAAGCTCGCAGTCGTCTGTTGACCGCCGTTGTAATGCTGGGTGTTGGTCTGTTGAGCGTTGCCGCGCGCGCGCAGAACTACGACGGCAAACCGGATCCGGCCTTTGGAATCTCAGGCGCTGGTTGGACCAACTATTACGTTGGAAATTCGAACTTTGCGACGGCGCTGGTACGCCAGACCGATGGCAAGATTCTCGCCGCGGGTACCTTGATCTCCTCGGGCGGCCACACCAGCGCCAGCGTGGTGCGCCTGAACCCGGATGGTTCCGTCGACCCCCATTTCGGTTCCGTCATACCCGGCGTCGGCGCCTATTTCTTCACGTCCACCAGCTTTCCGGCGCCCACAAGCGAATCGGCGAGTGCGATCGCTGTGCAATCCGATGGCAAGATTGTCGTTGCCGGGAGCTTCACCGGAAGTGCTCCGAGCGGTGAACCCAAGGGCACGCTGTTATTCCGCCTGATGCCGAACGGTGACGTCGACACCACTTTCGGCGAAGATCAGGGCGCGCATTTTCTGGATTGCGAGAAGCACGCTTCGCTCGCCGCGATTTGGGTATTGCCGGACAACCGCATCCTGACCGCGGGCACCGGCCAGAGTTTTATCGGCGGCACCAGCCTGGATTTCTGCGTCACGTTGCACGATGCCAACGGCCACTCGCTGATTCAGCGCTACGCCGATTTTTCCGATGGCACCGTCGGGGTCAATGATTATGGCAGCGCTATCGCCGTGTCCGGGTCGCGCGTCATCGTGGCTGGATCGGCCGAGGGTCGTCCGCAACATCTCGGTGGCGCAAACGACACCAACTTTGCCGCGGCCGCGTTCACCTTGCCCAATCTCGATATTGACGCGAGCTTCGGGCCGAATCCGGCAACGCAGCCGGGGATGGCTATTGTCCCGTTCGACGCGCATTTCTCGACAGGCGAGAGCGCCGACGCGTGCAGGGCGGTCGCGATCCGCTCGGACGGCGGCGTCGTGCTCGGAGGCGAGTCGTATGTCACTGCGCTGTCGGGAACGATCAGTTTCTGGGCGGTCGCGCGGTTGCAGGCAAACGGCACGCTGTCCTCGAGTTTCGGTTCCGTGTCGCTCCCTGGCACAAGGATCGGCGACTACCAATCGGAGGGGGCCTACAACGGCATCGACAGTCTGGTGTTGCAAAGCGCGCCCGCAGGTTCCAACGATCAGGTGGATGAAAGCATCCTGTTCGGAGGCAATGCCTTCAGTGCCGCTTACGGCCACGCGCCGGCCGATTTCGGCATCCATCGCATGCTGTCCAATGGCGTTCCTGATTTGACATTCGGCAATGCCGGCGATGTCATTTTCAGTCCGGGTGGCGAAACGGGCGACGGCTCGCCGCAGTACGTCACTGCGATGCTGCTGGACGCGAACCGGCCGCTGGCGGTGGGTGTCAACTACACCGCGAGCAGCGTCGATTTCCTGTTCCTGCGGCTGCAGAACGATCGCATATTCACCAGTGGTTTCTGACAACGGAGATTCCGATGAACGCTTTGATCAAATGTTGTGCTGCGGCGTTGATGTTTTGCGTGGCCGCTTCATGTTTTGCCACCAGCGAAGATGGCAAAGACTGCGAAGGATGCAGCGATAGTGGGTTGTTCGCGCGCTATCCG
This sequence comes from Rudaea sp., assembly GCA_039935035.1. GTDB lineage: Bacteria > Pseudomonadota > Gammaproteobacteria > Xanthomonadales > Rhodanobacteraceae > Rudaea. The sequence continues at coordinate 44,541 of JBDTLA010000177.1, forward strand.
GGGGCGATCCTGTTCGGTGCCGACCAGAAGGAATTTGAAGAAGCGATTGTGGCGGTCGGCCCGGCAAGCAAGAACGACGCCGGCGACAAGATCGCTCCCCAAACGCTCACGCTGACCGGCAAACGCACGCGCGCGTTCTACCTCGCGCCGGCGCAGCGTAGTGGTCTGGAAGTGTTCGCGAACTATCGCGCCGCTCTGGAAAAGGCGGGCATGAACGTGGTTTGGAGCTGTTCCAACGACGACCAGTGTGGCCCCGAATTTCTCGACGCGGCCACACGGGCGATGCATCTGAATCTGACCGGAACTGTGGAGGCGCAGAATGGTCTTGCGCTGGGCGAGGCGCCGCGTTTCCTGCTCGCGAAGCAGGCTCGCCCGCAGGGAAGTTTGCACGTCGCGGTGTTTGTGGCCGATATTCCCGCCAATCAGCGCGCCGGAATCTATGTCATACAGATCGAGGAAAAGCCGATGGACAACGTTATGGCGGCAACCCAGGCGAATGCCGCCGTGAGCGAGAACAAACAGGCGGCTGGCACGAGTGTGCCGATGACCGATGCACTGGTGCAAGCCGCCGCGCTCGGCAGCAACTTGGCCAGCACGGGACAGGTCAACGTCTACGGTATTCATTTCGATTTCGACAAGGCCGAAATCAAACCCGAGTCGAAACCGCAGCTCGACGAGATAGCCAAGTTGCTGGTCACCAATCCGACCCTGAAACTTCGCGTCACCGGACATACCGACAATATCGGCAGTGTCGATCACAACCAGACGCTTTCGCAACGCCGCGCCGATGCGATCGTCGCAGTGCTGGCGGCGAACTACGGCATCGTCAGCGAGCGCCTTACCGCTGTAGGTCTGGGCTCTTCGCTGCCGGTGGCCGGCAACGACAGCGATGTGGGGCGAGCTTTGAATCGTCGCGTGGAGTTGGTTAAACAGTAGCGCGAAGCGCGCGCCTCGACGCGGCTATAATTGGTGAATCGTCATTCCGGGATTCGCCATGAAAGCACCTACAAGACTCGACGCTACCCGCGTTATCCATCCGCCGCACGGCAGCAAGCTGCATTGCAAGAATTGGCTGATTGAAGCGGCGTACCGGATGATCCAGCACAACCTCGACCCCGAGGTCGCGGAAAATCCGGCGGAACTGGTGGTGTACGGTGGCATCGGCCGCGCGGCGCGCAACTGGGAATGTTTCGATGCGATCCTGAAATCGCTGCGTGAACTCAACGAAGACGAAACCCTGTTGGTGCAATCGGGCAAACCGGTCGGCGTGTTCAAGACCCATACCGATGCGCCGCGTGTGTTGATTGCCAATTCCAATCTGGTGCCGCATTGGGCCACTTGGGAACACTTCCACGAACTGGATAAGAAGGGCCTGATGATGTACGGCCAGATGACGGCCGGCTCGTGGATTTACATCGGCTCGCAAGGCATCGTGCAGGGCACGTATGAAACCTTCGTCGAGATGGGCCGGCAAAGTTACGGCGGCGACCTGAAAGGCAAGTGGATACTCACCGCGGGCCTCGGCGGCATGGGCGGCGCGCAACCGCTCGCGGCGAGTCTGGCCGGCGCGTGCTCACTCAACATCGAATGCCAGCAAAGCCGCATCGACATGCGCCTGCGTACGAAATACGTCGACGAGCAGGCCGACAATCTCGACGATGCGCTCGCGCGAATCGAAAAGTATACAAAAGCGGGCGAGGCGAAATCGATCGCGCTGCTTGGCAATGCCGCCGAAATTTTGCCCGAGTTGGTCAAGCGCGGGGTGAAACCTGACGCCGTTACCGACCAGACCAGCGCGCACGATCCGGTCAATGGCTA